>CAIMVC010000077.1 GCA_903844825.1 uncultured Burkholderiales bacterium
CGACGGCAGCTACGTGTTCACGCCCCTGGCCGATTTCAACGGCGCGTTGCCTGCGGTCAGCTACACGGTCAATACCGGCGCCAGCAGCACCTTGGGCATCACCTTGAGCGCCGTCAACGACCAGCCCTCCGGCTCGGTGTCGATCAGCGGCATTGCCAGGCAAGGCCAGACGCTGACGGCCAGCAACACCCTGGCCGACGTCGACGGCATGGGCACGGTCAGCTACGTCTGGAAAGCCGGCGACCAGGCGATCTCCGGTGCAAGCAGCGAAACCTTCAAATTGGGTCGGGCGCAGATCAACCAGTTCATCACCGTCGAGGCCCGCTACACCGATGGCGGCGGCACGGCCGAAAGCAAAACCAGCAGCCAGACCACTGCCGTACAAGCCGACCCGAACGCACCGGCTGGCGTGACGGTTGAAGTGCAGGCCTACGCCTGGAAGAGCCATGTGTTTCTCAATGGGGTGCGAATGGGTCTGGATTCGCAGGCCGGGCGTGATACGGCAGGGCAGGGTAGCGCCGTGTTCAGCGATGTGCTGGACCCGCTGCAACTGACGGCCTCGCGTGCTGCAACCGATACCGCATCGACCGCAGCCGTCAACCTGCAGGATGCCATCGCCATCCTTAAACTGGTGGTCGGCCTGCCGGTCAATGGCATTGGACAGGCGCTCTCGCCCTACCAGACGCTGGCGGCCGACTACAACGGCAACGGCGGCGTCGAGCTGTCCGACGCCATTGACGTGCTCAAGTACGTGGTCGGCCTGCCGGGTACCCAGCCCAGCTGGAAGTTCCTCAACGAAACCACGCCCATTGCCGGCATCACCGCCAACCCGACCCAACCCGGCACCTTGCCCGCTCTTGAACTGCCCGTCGACAACGGCGCTTCAGCACTGCGCGTCGGTCTGGTCGGTTTCCTGCGAGGCCACGTCGACGGCAGCTACGCCGGTGCCGCCAGTGCCGAAGGCCTGAGCCGGGATTACTTCACCGCGCTGGCCCTTGAGCACGACCTCAACGCCAGCCAGTTTGGGGTTTACTGAGGCAGGGCCGTCCTCGACGGCTGCCACGCCTGGCTCGGGCAATTTCGCTATTCCGCTCTGGCCTGTTCAAGCTACTCGCTGTGGCTTCAAGGCTTCAACCTAAAGCCGGCAGTGGGGCGCGGGCGCGTGACTGATGGACTGACGAGTCAGCTTGCTGGCCAGGCGCTAGCAACAACGCCAGCGCCCAGAAGCCGCAGTCCGGCGGCCAAGTGCGGCGTTGAGGTCTAACGCACCGGCTGCAGCGTCAAGCTGCTGGCTGTGTTGGTTTTGACGTCGGCCGCGCTCAGGTGCTGCGGCACATACTGCCCCTGGCTGTAGCGCACCGACTGGTCGGCGTAGTGCTTGTCAAACAGCACGCCACTTTGGCCCACCGGGTTGATGCCCACGGCCTTGCCGGCGTCTGCGAAGTCGATCACCCGGCGCGTTGAGGGTCCGTAGCTCACCTCCCAGGGGGCCGGCCCGATGGCGTTTGACAGGTTGTTTGGAGTTTCCCTTCCGCCGGGCGCCGCGAATGGCCCCACGTTGAACAACAGATTCAGTGGCTTTTGTCGACCCAGAGGATGCCCGTGTGTCACCGTATGGGCCTTGCCCCAGGTCCATTTTTCTGAGTCTTCGCCATACAGCGATGCAAGGTGCTTGAGCGTGTTGGACCAGGCCAGGCGCAAGGTGTCTGCGCGGCTTTCCCTGGCCGGGGTCAGGCGGTCGTCCCACCAGGGCGACGCTGCGTCGGCCACCAGCAGGGGCAGGGCTGAGTCAAGTGCTCGCGTTTTCAGCAGGTTGCCAAATTGAACCTCACCGAGTTCGTCGCGCATGGCGGCCTTGACGATTTCGTAGGTCAGCTGACTGAAGACCGTCCCGGCGACGCTGTCGAGCTGGTAGCGACCATCCCATTTTTCGAGTTGCTGCAAGAGCGCTTTTCCGGTGGCCTCGCGGACCACTTCGTGCAATACAGGCAGCACATGTTTCAAGATGCGGGGGCCATAGTCATTGCCAGTCTCCAACTGCAGCGCCTGCGCATTGGCGGTGTTCCAGCGCGTTGACGGTGGGCTCAGCACTTCTTGCAGGCGTCGGCCGCGGTCGGGCAGGTTGTAATAGCCTGGCACCGGCTCGCCATTACCTTGGCTGGCCTGAGGCTGAAAATTCGCCGAGACGATGTAGCCGCGTGGTGGGTTCTCTTCTTGTGGGTTGGCGCTAAAGGGGTAAAAACCAGGTTTTTCTGCCTCGCCCTTGCCGGCGTCCAGAATAAACGTCGGGTTCACGCCAGCAGGTCGGCGCGGCAACTTCGCTGCAGCCCACCAGCCGATGTTGCCGCTGGCATTGGCCCAGACAACGTTCAAGCCCGGGGCGTGAATCTTGCTGGCCGCGCTGCGGGCTTTGTCGATGGTGTTGGCCCGATTGAGCTCGTAAAAAGCGTCGATGACGGGGTTGGGGGTTTCCAGAAAGGCCCACCACATCGCCACGGGCTCGCTGCCCAGGCTGTCCTTGAAGGCGTCGGTGATGATAGGCCCGTGCGGTGAGCGCCGCAGCGTCAGTTGCACGTCCGGTGCGCCCTTGACCTTGATGGTTTCGGTGCGGGTTTTCATGTCCACCCACTGGCCCTGGTGCCAGACCTGTTCGGGGTTGGACGGATTGACCTTTTCGGCGATCAAGTCGATGTCGTCATTTTGAAACATCGTCAGGCTCCAGCCAAACTCGGCGTTGTGTCCAAGCAAGGCCACCGGGTTCAGTGCCTGGTGGTGGCCATAAAGCTCAAATCCTGGTGCGCTCAGGTGCGCTTCGTACCACACGCTGGGGGCTGAAAAACCGATGTGCGGGTCACCCGCCAGCAAGGGCTTGCCGCTGGCCGTACGCCCGCCGGAAATTGCCCAGGCATTGCTGCCTTCCAGCAGCGGCACGCCCGCCAGGTCCATGGCGCTTTGGCTGACTTGCGCCAGCCGGTCCAGACTTTTCCAGGTGTTGTTGTTCAGGGTCGATACGGGCGCCAGTACGCCGTCCGGATGCCATTGGATGTCGAATGCACGCAGGTGATCGGCGCCGAGCTTCTCGCGGATAAACGTCATCGCCGGCTCGGTTCTAAACGCCGCCGCAAAGCTATAAGCGAGATAGCCCGCCACAGCAATAGTGTCCTGCGGTGTGAAGGGCTGAGCCCGGATACCCAAGACAGAAAATTCAAGCGGCGCCGGATGGCTGTTTTGGTATTGGTTCACGCCGTCGAGGTAGGCGATCAGCGCCTGGTATGCGGGTGCATTGACGTTCGCGCTGGCGACGTATTCTTCGGCCCGCTGACGAATGCCCAGTGTGCGAAACATTTTGTCGGTGTCGAGCAGCTGTGGCCCGAGAATTTCGGCCAGTTCTCCCTTGGCCAGGCGCCGCACCATTTCCATCTGGAATAAACGGTCTTGTGCATGCACATAACCCAGCGCGCGGTAGAGGTCCGCCTCGTTGCCGGCCTGAATATGGGGTACGCCCCGCTCGTCATAGTTCACTGTGACGGGGGCGCTGAGTTTTGTCAGATTTTTAACACCACTGCGTTCGGGTTGGCGCTGGAAAATATGCCAGCCTGCAAAACACAGCGCAGTTGCGATCAGCAAGGCCAGCGCTATGCCCAAGAACTTCAATGCCTTCATGTGCGCGTCTCCTGATTTTAGGTATTGGCGCATCATAGACCGTCACCCGGCCCGGCCTGCAGGTCGGTTTTGACTCGGAGCTTTCCTCCCGGCGGGGTGTCAGTGGGGATGGTGGATCGTGTCGTCTAGCCTATTTTTTCGCCCAGACCGAGGTCCTCACCCCGCCTTCGCCCGGAGGGGGGAAAAAGAAAAACGCACTCACCCAGAGACAGGATGCAAGAGTTCACTTCGGGTGAGGGCTTGCGGCCTGGCTCAGGAGCGGGTGGGCGATGACTTCGGGGCGCCCTGGCCTTTCTTTGAGCGGCATGGCCACCCAGGCTGTGGCGATCACGATCAGCAAACCGCCCAGCCAGCCCCAGGCGTTGATGGACTCACCCAGCCAGAGCACGGCGACCAAGGCGCCAAACACCGGCTCGCTGCCCATCAGGAGCGAGACCCGGCTGGGGCTGGTTCTGGAGGCTGCGTAGTTTTGTGCGAAGAACGCAAACAGCGTACAGAAAAGCACCAGGAATGCCATGCACCACCAAAAGTCCGCGGCGGTAGGCAGTGCCTGCCAGGCTCCAGAATGGTCGATCAGCGACAGCAGCCCGGCGCCTGCGGCAATGACGCCCGATTGCACCGCCGTCAAGGTCAGGGCCGGCAACTGGTGCCTGGGAGCCAGGCGCTTGGTCTGGCAGACCATCAACGCCCGCAGCAGGGCCGCCAGCACCATCAGGGCGTCACCCCATCCGACCACCACGGCGCTTGTACGCGTTGACACCAGCAGGGCTGCGCCCAGCAGGGACAGCCCTGCCGCCAGGAAGGCGCCGCTGGGCGGCTTTTTCTTGAGCAGCCACCATTCCACAGGTGGCGTCAGGGCCAAGCACAAACTGACCAGGAACGCAGCGTTGGCTGCCGAGGTCAGCGTCACGCCAAATGTTTCGCATAGAAAAATGGCCAGCAGGTTGGCGCCCAAGATGCAGCCCACTTGCAATCCCTTGAACCCGCTGGCGCCAAACAGCGGTTTGAGCGTGGGTAGCAGCAGTACAAAAGTCAGACCGAAGCGAAGCGCCAGGAATTCCAGTGCTGGCAGGTGCTGCATGGCGTGCTTGGCGACTGAGTAACTGCCACCCCACACGGCAGCCACCAGCAGCAGCATGATCTCGGCCGATGGTCGCCGCGAATGTCCGGAAAAAGGCATAGGTCACTGCTTGGTGAAAGCGATGACCAGCACATCGCGACAGGCCACTTTTTTGCTGTCGATGGCTGTGATCGGGGTGACCGCATGCAAGGTTAAATGGTCGTTGCAGATCACCATGTCCATGGGGTCGGTGAGCGTGTGCGTTGCCAGCGGGTGGGCCAGCTCGTCGGTGATGACCGTCCGTCCGCCCTGAACATTGTGTCGGTTCACCATCAGGCTGACGATGTAGTCGACGCCGTCGCGGTGCAGGCCTTCCGGCGTGGGAAGGCCCGGCGCATCGGCTTGGGCATGAATCCGGTAGGGATGCAACTGAATGGTCCAGTGCATCGTGCCTTCTTCAACAGCGTCCACGACCTGGGTCAGGCCCCGCAGAATGTGGGTCAGAACGCGGTGTGTTGCAAAGTCGGGCTCAAGCGGGTCGAAGAGGCGGGGCGCCCCCCCGTTGAGCGGGTTGATGTAAAGCGGCTGTTCGTAGGGGCCGTGGGGCAGCAGTCGCAGGGCGGTTCGCGGTCCTTTTTCGAAGGCGCCATACCGACGCATCCGGTAACAGCCACCATCGCCCATGTAGCGGTCTTGCGTCAGGCCTCCCCAGTAGGCGCTGAAATTTTTCCATTCCCGGGGCCCAACGTCGAGCCAGCTCGACATGTCTGCGCCTGAGGTGCAGGCGAAGGCCTCGAAGGCCAGGGCTCTTGCGATTTTTTCGAGGGTGCCCGTTGGCTGTGTGGGCCTGGTGGCGGTGGCGTGCAGGGTGGCTGTCATGGTTGAAACTCCAGTTCTCTTTCGGTGGATTGACGCATGTGGCCTAGCTCGGAAATGACCAGTTTTTCCCAGGCGTCCCGGTCTTTGAGGTACAGCGGTCGACTGGCCTTGATGGCGCACAGGTCGAACGCACCCTGGCGAAGCCGGTAGCTCACGCTGCCGGTGACGAGGCGGCTGGTACGCAGGATGAAGGCGTCGGCAGCTTCGCGCAGGCCGCCAAACCAGCGGCCCTCAATGGCTTCGCGGACCCAGACTTGTTCCAGGCCCATCTTCACGCGCAGCAGTTCTGCGTCCAGCGTGGCGGTTTCGAGGTGGCGGTAGGCGTCCATGAGCACGGTGGCTGCAGGCGCCTCGCGTACCTCCAGCACCTTTTCGCCTTGGTCCAGATGTTCGAGTCCGCTGTAGCGGCCAATTTGGTAGGCGCCGAGCTCGCGGTTGAGTCGGCCGATCAATTCCTGCAAGGGCAGGGGCGAGCCGTCGAGCATGACTGGCACGCCCTGTTCGAAGCCGATGCTCAGCTCGGACGTCGCTGGCCTGTCGCGCACGGACGTCCATTCGTAGAGCGACTCGGGGGCCCAGAACGCTTCGGGGTTGTCCAGTGCGCCGGACTCGAATTCGCGGCACCACAAATTGGCGTCGCCGCTGATTCCCCTGGCTTCAAAGCGCGCCATGCCGGCACGTCGCAGGGACTCGATTTTTGCTTCCCGGTTCATGGCCGTTTGCTCGTACGGTGTGCCAAACCAGCCTTCGAAGCCGAGCTGACGGATGGCACCGTTGAGCCGGCGCAGGCTGTTTTGAGATCGGTTGGCGGTGTGAATGATGGCGGCGCATCCCAGGCGCCGGGCGGTCTGAACCGCGCAGTGGGCCATGATGGGCCGCGACAGGGAGGCGCTGATGGGGTAGATGCCCAGGTACCTGGCTTGCGCGCGCAGCGCGGGTAACACCGCGTTGATGACGAACTGCTCCTTGGCATCTATGACTTCGAGCTGGGCGCCGAAGTAGCCAGTAATTTCGCGCAGGTCCTCGAGTTGTACGCCTTCCCCCAAGTCCACCGCCAGCGCGACGACCTCGCAGTCTCTGTCGACGAGCTCTTTAAGTAGGTAGCTGCTGTCCAGCCCGCCGCTGAACAGTGTCAGGATCTTTCGTGAGTGCGTAGTGAGTTCGGCGAGGTCTGCGAAGCTTCGGATTTTTTGTGAAATCATGACCATCCCTTTTATTTAGTAACTGACACTTAAATTCTGAGGACTTTTGATGGTGTTGAATAGGTCATTTGAGTGAACAGGAATGGTTCCGCATGAGTACAAATGAGTTTTTGGACGTGCTCCCCGAGATGGTGACTTTTTTGCGAGTCGCCGAGCTCGGCAGCTTCTCTTCTGCGTCAAGGCAATTGGGGCTGACGCCGTCGGCGGTCAGCCGTCAGGTCACTCGTCTGGAAAAGAAGCTGGCGGTGCAACTGATCCAGCGCACCACGCGGCAATTGCGCTTGACCGAGCCCGGCATCGAGGCCTTCGCGCGTTGTTCAGAGCTGGTGCGCGCGGCGCAAGACACGATGCAAATCGCGCAGGCTTTTGTCAAAGAGCCCCGAGGACGGGTGCGGATAGGGGCACCTAAGGCCTTTGCACGCCAGGTTCTGCACGCACAGATGCTCGGTTTTCTCAGACGCTATCCGCTGGTCGATGTACAACTGATCGTGACCGATCGGGATATTGATCCGATCCGCGAGGGCGTCGATCTGGTCATTCGCATCACCCGGGAGCCGCCCGTGGGCCTGGCCGGACGCTCGCTCATGAAGGTCAATCAGGTCTTGTGTGCCACCCCTGCTTATCTGGCGGCAACGGGCCCGATCAACGAGCCGCAAGACCTGCTGTCTCGCAGTTGTCTGAGCCTGGGCGAACAAGAGCGCGACAACCATTGGCGTCTGGTCCAGGGCAGCAACATGGTCGAGGTGGTGGTCAGCGGTCGCTACGTTGCCAACCACAGCGAAATCAGGCTCGAGGGGGCACTGGCCGACTTGGGGGTGGCTTGTCTGCCGGACTTCGTGGCGCGGCAAGCCCTGGCCGACGGCAGTCTGGTGCAAGTGCTGGCTGACTGGGAATTTCGGGCCAATTACCACGGCTTCGCCTACGTGCTTTATCCGCCCAACCGGTTTGTGGTGCCCAAGTACCGCGTCTTGATTGACTACCTCATTGAAGGCCTTGGCGCTCATGAAGCCAATAAACTGTAGCCCGTTGCGTGTAGCCTGTAGCCTGAATCCTTGATTCGGACGCAGGCGGTCTGCATGGCGCCACCGATCGGCTCGCACCGCACCGCACCGCACGGCACGGCACGGCACGGCACGGCACGGCACGGCACGGCACTATTGCGTCAACAGCCGCACCAGTCCCTTGAGCGTGAACAACTGGCCGGGATTGCTGGTTTCATTGAGAATCCCGCTCAGGCGCTGCCGCAGCCTTGGGCTTTTTCGGGCCCGCCAGATCACGATGTCAGCCAGCCACGGATGAAGACTAAAGAGCTGTGCCCGCTCGTAAAGCTTGAACCTGGGGCGTAACGCATCGATCTGGCTCTGGTAGTGGCTACGCGCCTGAGCCTCGCCAAGGCGCGGCGCCAGCAAGATGGACTCGCCCGCCAGCATGCCGGTTTCCATCGCTTTACCAATGCCTTCGCCGGTCAGCGCGTAGGTGCTGCCAGCGGCCTCGCCCGTCACCAGCAGACCGGGTCGCGCCAGGAGAGCGCCCTCCAAGGTGCAGCGCAGGGGTGCGCCCTTGAGCGGGCCGAGTTGTTCGCCGCCACTGATCAGGCGCCTGGCGCTGTCAGACAGGCCGGGGAGTTTGTCGAACATGTCACGCAAATTGGTATCGGCCACTGTGCTGCGGGCGGTTGCCCGGTGCCCGAGCAGACCGCCACCCACATTGAAAACGCCCACTCCGATGTTGAAAACACCCTGACCACACGGAAAAATCCAGCCGTATCCGGGCGCCAGCGACTTGTGGAAAATGACTTCGAGTTGGGTCAGCTCGTCGGCCATGGCCTCGTTTTTGATGTAGCAGCGCATCGCCACGGCACTCGGCCCCTGGCGCCGGGACATCTTGGCCGCAATCAGCGCCGCAGGGACTGCCCCCGTGGCCAAAATGACCCAGGTGGCCAGCACGTCCAGCGCCTGCGATCCCTGGCGCAGGCGTGCGCCGACCACGCGATCGTCTTCCTCCAGGAGCTCGGTGAAGCGAAGTGGCGCAAACATGCGCGCGCCAGCCGCCACGGCGGCCCTGCAGACAATGTCGTCAAGTTGCTTGCGCGGCAGCACGGCCAGCTGGCCTTCTATATCGAGCCGCTTACCGCGGGGGCTGGTGCAGGTCAAAAAGTTGGCCATCCGGGCCTGCTGCATGACTTGCGTCAGAACCCCCAGTTTGGCCAGCGCCTGATGGGCGTCGGGTATCAAACCATCACCGCACACCTTGTCTCGGGGAAACGCGTGTTGATCAACGATCACCACGTCAAGTCCCGCCCGCGCCAGTGTGATGGCCGCTGCCGCGCCGGCCGGCCCAGCACCCACAATCAGCACGTCACAGCGCGCTGGCAAAAATTCGATGGCGGTGTTCATGACAGGTAGAGCGTTCGGGATGAATGCAAGGGCTTTGACCGCGCGCCAATCATCGGTCTGACGGGTGTCAGTGCACCTGCGGCGTGTTGACCATGATCAGCCGTGCGGTCGTTGCCCCCGTGTTGCGGTAACTGCTGGTGAGGTGGTTTTTGTAGTGGTAGGAGTCACCCGCGCTCAGCGCGTAGGCGGTGCCTTCGATGGTGACTTCCATTTGACCTTCAATCAGATACGCCAGCGTTTCGCCTTGATGGGTGATCGGATCGTTCCGGGTCCCATTGGGTTCGATGACGTGGATGTTGGCCTCCAGAAGATTGCCTGCGGCAAACGCAATCATTCGCTCGTAGCTCACGCCCTGGCCGCGGCGCAAGGCGTCGGTCTTCACCAGTGGACGCTGGCCCGCGCGCAAGATCAGCCCGGGCGACATGGGGTCAGAGCCGAAAAAGGAAGAGAGATCCCGGCCCAGCGCGGCGACCAGCCGCTGCAACATGGGCAAGGACGGCACGACATGGCCCGCCTCAATCTTGGAGATCATGCTTTCGGTGCAGCCGACCTTGGCAGCCAGCTCGCGCATCAAAATGCCAGCGAGCTGGCGCGCGTGCTTGACGCGCGCCCCGATTTGCAATTCGCCGCTTCTGGGTTCGGCGGCTACCCTGGTTGTTGGGTTTCTAACCTTAGAGCGGTCAGGCTTGTTAGGACTGGTCTTCTGGTTAGTGCTGTTCGCCATGAAATTGCTCGATAGTTTTCTCGAGTTTAAGCGTTCCTAATTGCTTGACTATGAACCAAAGACGCATCGAGCTCATGCCAAAGTCCCGGCATCAGAGTGTCCAGGCGGTACGGGCCGATGGCCGCACGAATCAGGCGCAAGGTCGGAAATCCCAGCGCCGCCGTCATGCGGCGCACCTGCCGGTTGCGCCCCTCGCGAATACCGAGCTCCAGCCAACTGGTGGGTCTGGAGGCTCTGACGCGAATTGGCGGGTCGCGCTGCCAGAGCTGCGGCGGTGCGTCGATCAGCACGGCTCTGGCTGGCCGCGTCATGCCGTCATTGAGCTGCACGCCAGCGCTCCAGGCCGCCAGCGCCGCATCGTCCGGCTCACCCTCAACCTGCACCCAATAGGTCTTTTCCATTTTGAAGCGGGGATCGGCAATGCGCGCCTGCAGGCGGCCGTCGTTGGTCAAAAGCAGCAGGCCCTCGCTGTCTGCATCGAGCCGACCGGCCACGTACACATCCCGAAAGGGCACCCAGTCCTTGAGCCCCTGCCACCGGCCTTCAGGCGTGAACTGGCTTAGCACGCCGTAGGGCTTGTTCAGTCCGATCAGGAGGGGGGCGGTGGCTGCAGTCATTGCCTAGATTATTGCGATCAAACCGCCAGGGGGCTGACGCACTGCGCTAGCATGTCGGCATGAGTGCTTACTACGAGAACCTGGCCCCGGCCACCCTGTACACCGACGCCTTTCATGTGCCGGCTCCTGTGCTGCCGCTGGCACGGCATGTCTGGCCGCGGCAAATGGGTGTGTTTATTCGCCAGTTGGCGATGCCGGCGGCGGCAGATGGCCTCGCCAGCTCTGGCGCAGCCGATGCAGCATCGCCCGAGGCGCCCGACCACCAGGGGCGCGAGATGGTCTTGGGGCAGTTCGGTCTGGTACCGCCCTGGGTCAAGTCAGCCTCTGACGCCAAGCTGCGTTCGACCAAACTGGTCAACGCCCGTTCGGAAACTGTTACCACCTCCACCAACTTTCGGGACACCTGGCTCGCTGGCCAGCGCTGCATCGTGCCCATGATGTCCTTTAACGAAGACGACTGGCGCAGCGGCAAAGCCGTGCCTACCCGCATTACCCGCGTCGACGGCAAGCCCATGGGTGTTGCCGGCCTGTGGGAGCGCTGGGCCAAAGATGGTCAGGAGATCATCAGCTTCGCACTGTTGACTGTCAACGCCAACAGCCATGCACTGTTAAGCCGCTACCAGCAAGGTGGCAACGAAAAGCGCATGCCCGCCATTCTGAGCGAAGGCGCCTATGACGCCTGGCTCAACGCCCGCCCCGAAAAAGCCAGGGAGTTCATGCGCGCCTACCCTGCCAACTGGCTGACTGCCAATCCGGTGCAGGGCAGGTAGCCCGGCGGCCGGCAAGGCAAGTCGTGAAATTCGGCGTCCGGTCCCTGGTCCCGCTGCGCAAAGGCGGGGATGGGAGTTCTGCGGGCCACCGGAACACACCCGCCAGGTCGCCGTTCTTTTCTTCGCCAATTTGAGGGTTTTCAAGAACTGCCTTGATGGCTGCATCAAACCACCAGCGTGGGCACCTTCGGCTGCCCCAAACTCCGCAGCACATCCCGCACCATTTGCGCCCGGTCTTTGGGCTCGGGCAGTTCGCGTTCGATGCGTAGTTTGTCGTTGCCGGCGAGTTTGATGTGTTTGTTTTTCTGTATCAGGTGCATGATGGCCAGGGACTCGATCGGCGGGTCTTTTTTGAAGGTGATGTGGGTCACGCCGGGGGCAGCGTCGACCTTGATCACGCCGTAGGGCTTGGCTAGCACGCGCAGGCGGTGCATGTCGATGAGGGTCTGGCCCTGCGGGGGCAGCTTGCCGAAGCGGTCGACGATTTCTTCGAGCAGGGTGTCGATTTGATCGGCAGTCTTGGCGGTGGCGAGCTTTTTATAAAAGCTCAGGCGCAGGTGCACGTCGCCGCAGTAGTCGTCGGGCAGTAGGGCGGGGGCGTGCAGGTTGATGTCGGTGGCCACGCTCAGCGGGCTGAGCAGGTCGGGCTCGATGCCGGCTTTGAGGCAGCGCACGGCTTC
>CAIMVC010000078.1 GCA_903844825.1 uncultured Burkholderiales bacterium
AGTGATTTGATTGAGTCGGCTGTGTGGTTCTGCATACCCTGGAAGATGATCATGCCATCGCCCTTCTTGGACTTGATCACGGCTTCCTGCACCTCGAAGTATGCGCCAGCGTTCATCTGCTCTATCTTGGTCTCCAATAGGCGTTTCACAGACTGGTTGAGCGACTTCTGAATCTCACGCACGCAGACGGAGCGCCGCTTTTGGTCGAGGATGTGGGCCTCGATCATTAGCTCGGCAAACATGTGGGATTTGCCCGAGCCTCGGCCACCCCATGCGCCTTTGTATCGGCTGGCATCCAGAAGTGGCAGCGCCCACTCAGGGGTTGGAAGTTGCAGAACGCTCACGCCTTCACCACCACTCGCTCAATGCGCTGCACCAGCGGGTTTGCCGGATCTCCCGACACTTCCAGCTTGTCGCCGTATTTCTTGGGGGCCAGCTTTGAGAGAAGCCATTTGCGGGTGTCGATTTGGACCTTCTTGTCAGCCACAGCGCCCGAGTCAGTTGCGCCTGATTCGGTCGAGCCAACTGGACGATCGGCAATGTCGAGCAAGTCGCTGGCCATCATCTCAAGCAAGTCTTCGCGCGCGCGCGCGTATTGTGCAGCAAGGTCGGCATCATCATTGAGCCACAAATTAAACGTGCTTTGATTTACCCCAGCTTTTTTGCACGCTTTGAAAGCGCTCAGACCGCTGCGCATTCCTTCCAGCACCTGTGCGCTAATTGTGGCGCGGTCTTCACTGCCCGGCTTCGTTCGCTTCGTTGGAACTTTTGCTTTGTGTGATTTAGTCGTCATGCCTGATTGTCTTTCATGCTTTGTATTCATGCGCCTCCTCCACCAAATAAATCTAACAAACCGACGTCAGCATTTTCGGGTTTTGTGGTGCTCATAGCCACATCGCATAACTCTTGCACAACAAACCCAATATTCTTGCAATGCGCACCTCTTCGGTCGCGCCCCTGCTTTCATCCGCGCCCGGCAGGATTGCCACCGCATCACAATCCATCAACATTTTGATGTCTGCTTTCATGTGTGTTTCCCACGGGGCGGTTTCTGGCACGCCGTTTTCAACCGGGTTCGCCACTTCATAGCCGCGCTTTCGCAGCTGCTCTGCCGCCGCATTGAATGCGTGCTTGTTGAAGTCCGGTAGGCCGGTCATTGGGCCGCTGATGTAAATTTTCATTCGACTACCCCATCTTCAAATAAATCCAACGTGCGGCTCTCACGCTTCACGGTTACGGGGAAAACCAAGCCGCTCTTGCGCTTGGAAAGCTCTATCAGCCCAGCCTTGCGGGCGCAGGTCGGGCCGACGGGCATGGCACCAATCATCACGGCGGCCTGGTTCATGGGGCGGCCACACAGGGCGCAGTGCAATCTCATGCCAGCAACCCGTCAAAAGGCTGTGCCTTAGCCTTCAAGTGCATGTTCGACTTCATCCATGAGTCCATCGGCTTGACGATTTGAACGATAGGCATGACGTTTTCGATTATTGAGTGCTCGATGCCATGCGCGACTTCTTCGGGACTCAGGGGCGTCTCCCCGCGCTCCGGTGGGCGAACACCTACCGTGCTACCTGCCCAGCGACCGCTTCGGCCTCGGCGGCTTTTAATTGCAACAGCGTGGCTTTCACGTCGTTGTAAATCCCCGCATAAATCCCCGACTTGTCCGAGTCCAGCTCCTTCGCTCTCAAGCTGGCATGTGCTTTCGCCCCCGGCATTGACGCCATCCAAAGCAGATGGGTTTTCATTTTTTGGTACTCCCCAGCTTCGTCGAGTGACATTTGTGACTCTTTCAATTTGCTTTTGCATATTTCTTCTCAATTCAAAATTTCGGGTTTTTGTTTCTCGGCGTCTCGCTCGTTCAGGGCTTGGGTGTAGCCGTCGATAAACGCTTTTTTGATCATGTCAACCATTTCGAGGCCAGCGTTTGCACGCCCAAGCTCAAAGCAATTTTGGGCAAGCATCAAAGTGTTTTCGTTTGCGCCAGCATCCTTGAGCTGGGTCATCAATTGGTCAAGATTCATCATTCATGCAGCCTTCACACCCAAGGCTTCACGTGCAAAGCGCAATGTGCAGATGTTCAATTTCTCGCCAGCCTCATAGCGGCCCATGATTCGGCGTGCCCACTCGCGGCCATCGCCAACACCGGCAGGTGACGACAAAACCTTTTTCTTGATTTCACCCAGCTTTGACAATTCGGCGGCCACCCGTGCTGGGGCGGCTTTAGGCTCTGGCAAACGTGGCGCTTCTGGTGCGGGTGCGTTTCTGCAAAGGTTGCGAAACTCGATCACGTTAGGGCAGCGCTCTGGCAGGTTCTCCAACGCCCAAGCGATTGCTTGGAGATTGTTCGCATAGTGAGACAGCTCATGTGCCCACATCGACTTCACATCTTCAATCGGGCTTTTCTCCCATTTTCGCACCCACTCTCCGCCGTAGCTCAATTCAAGACGCTCAAACAGTCGATCAATTGCTGCAATCGATAAGCTCATTTCCGAATCTCCAAAAATTTAGGGGTTACGTCTATCGTTCTCCGTTGATCGTTTGCGTCTTGGCGTTCTGGCCACTTTCGGCCTGTTCGCTCTTCGTAGGCTTTTCGTTTTGCCAGTTCATCGCGCTCTCGAAATGACTGCTGTGGTTGTGCGGCGGTTGTGGCCTTGATGTCAAACAATCCTTGCCACCCGTTTGATACCGACTGCTCGACAACGGTCATTTGATTTTGGCCATGTTTGGCAAGGGCTTTCATTGCTGCTGGCCACGATACTGGCTTGAGGGCTTTGCCTGACTTTTTCCTGTAGTCAATCCATGCAGTCCATGCTTGCAGATCAAGGTCGTTAGGAATATCAATCTCAAAGCTTGCGCCTGTATTTGGTTTTATTCCTGGTTCATTTCTTGGTTTAAGTTCCTGGTTTGTAGCCAGATTCTGACCCACCCCCCCGTCAGATTCTGACCCACCGTCCGTCAGATTCTGACCCACCCTCCCCTCAATTTCTAACCCACCATGGGCCAGATTCTGACCCACCCCTGCAAGATTTAGCATGTACTGATTGGGCAAAGAGACACCCTCAATTGCCTTGTGAATGATCGACAAAAAGCCAAGTTCATCAAGTCGTTTGATGTGTGTTTTTAGGGTTGACACACCCATACAGCAC
>CAIMVC010000079.1 GCA_903844825.1 uncultured Burkholderiales bacterium
GAGCTTCATGCGCACGGTGGCCGAATTGCGACCGCCGCGGCTGTATTCGGTTTTCAGTACCACCATCGGATCCTTGCCGTGCATGATGACGTTGCCGGCGCGGATTTCTTGAGCGATTTTCATAGGAGTTCGTTGGTAGCGCCGCAAGATGACAGGGATCTGCGGCAGGTTGAGCGGGGCGCCAGGCCTGTCTCCTAGCTCTGGGTTCCCCTAAAGCCCGTAATTTTAGCTTTTTTTGTCCACGAATTGCAGCAGCTGCGTGCTCAGGTCTTGCTGCCGTTCCAAAGCCGTTCTCAGCGCCAGCGCGTGGTCGGTCCACTGTCCGAGTGCCGCTGGGCCCAGCGCCTGGTCCAGATCCTCAAGTGCCGAGGCCGACGGTGGCGCGGGCGCATTCCACAGCTGGTGAAGTTTCTCTTGCGAATCGGGTGTCCCGATCTGGCTCAAAAAAGCATCAAGCTTGAGCAGATGAGCATTGTCATCTTGTGGGTAAATTTGCCAGATCAAGGGCTTGGCGGCCCAGAGGGCGCGTACCAGCGAATCTTCACCTCTGACGAAATTGAGGTCCGAGGCCCAGAGCAAATGGTCGAAGTCGGTCTGGCTCAGCCACGGCAGGTAGTGTGCCGTCAGCCGGCTGCTCGTTGACTGGGTGCCCGGTATCAGTTGCCTGACGGCCGCGGCTGCACGACCGGCTGTCACCAGCAGCCTGACCGTCCTGCCGGCAAGACCTGCGCGTGCCCATTGGGCCAACAAGGGTGCCAGGGCGGGCGGCTCATAACAAAACAGCGACACCAGGACCTCGTTGGCCGCGCTGTCCGCGCTAATTTGTTGGCTCAGCAGCCAGGCCCGGCGATCGAAAGTCAGTTGCCTGCCTGACAAGTCAGGCTCACGCAGCAGACCCCCGGTTGCCGGCGTGAAACCTGGGTAAAAAAACCATTTTTGCCAGCCGGCGGCCGGGCCACCGAGCACCGGCGAGGGCAGGCCGTGGCAGCGTTCCACGTAGGTTTCGGCGGACAGGTATTCGAGGTTGATCCAGCACGGTGGCGCGGCCCCTGCTGCGTGTCGCTGCCAGGCTTGGGCGATGAATGCTTCTGGAATGTCGCAACCGAAGGCCTCCACCAGCACATCGCCGGACGTCAGTTGCTCGAAGGATTGTCCTGGCGCCGGCCAGGCCATCAAGTCCACGCCGAGAGCGCCGCCCGGCGCCATCCACGCCAGCGCAGAGGCGTCATCGACCCACAGTCGAACCGCTTGACCGCGTGTGGCCAGGTCTTTGGCCAGGCGCCAGGCCACACCGAGGTCGCCGTAGTTGTCAATGACTTTGCAAAAAATGTCCCATTGCCGGCGCCTATTCATGACTTCATTGTCCACAATACGGTCCTTTGCTTTCCCATTGCGTTTTTTTCTTGAGCCTTTTGTACCGCCGGTGCGGCCCCACATAAGCGCAACTGCCATGACCCAAGCCCACGTATTCGACCCTCAACTGCTCAGCGAAGTCGCCGCGCTGCCTGCGCTGCCCGGCGTGTACCGCTATTTCGACGCGGACGGCACCGTTTTATATGTGGGCAAGGCACGCAACCTCAAAAAGCGGGTGGGCACTTATTTTCAAAAAAACCATGGCGCCACCCGCATCGGTCACATGGTCACGCGGATTACGCGGCTCGAGACGACCGTCGTGCGCTCCGAGGCCGAGGCGCTGCTGCTCGAAAACAACCTGATCAAGACGCTGAACCCGAAATTCAACATCCTGTTTCGGGACGATAAAAGCTACCC
>CAIMVC010000080.1 GCA_903844825.1 uncultured Burkholderiales bacterium
ACGATGTTGAAAGCCGCGGGCTCGGCCATGGCGGCGATTGCAATGAAGACCGCCGCCAGGCCGATCATGCTGTGCATGAAGGCCACCAGTTCGGGCATCTTGGTCATCTCGACGCGCTGCGCCATCAGGGCGCCAGCGCCGCCGCCGACGATCAGTGCGCCCAGCACGTAGACCATGCCCTGGGCGGCGCCGCCCGAGAGCTCAACAATCAGCGCGCCCGTGGTCAGCACGGCAATAGCCATGCCGCTCATGCCAAAAATATTGCCGCGAATGGACGTCGTCGGGTGCGACAGGCCCTTGAGCGCCTGAATAAAGCAGACCGATGCCAGCAGGTACAGCAAGGTGACCAGGTTCATGCTCATTTGGCTGCCCCTGCATCGGCTGCGGGTGCCGCTTTCTTTTCTTTCTTCTTGAACATCTCGAGCATCCGGCGCGTCACCAGGAAGCCGCCAAATACATTGACGGCGGCCAGGGCCACGGCCAGCGTGCCCATGGTTTTACCCAGCGTGGTTTCGGTCAGCGCGGCGGCAAGCATGGCCCCCACAATGACGATCGCCGAGATGGCGTTGGTCACGGCCATCAGCGGCGTGTGCAGCGCGGGCGTGACGGTCCACACCACGTGGTAGCCCACGTAGATGGCCAGCACAAAAATGATCAGGTTGATGATCCCGGGGGAGGCGAGTTCCATGGTCTTTTTTTCCTTAAGGTCGCAAGTCGGGGCCGGGCCTTGGGGTCAGACCTGGCCCGGCGGGCTTATTTTTTTCTGACTTCGCCACCCTGCGTCATCAGGCAGGCGGCAACGATGTCGTCTTCCAGGTCGATGTTCAGCGCACCTTCCTTGTTGACGATCAGTTTCATGAAGTCCAGCAGGTTGCGCGCATACAGCGCGCTGGCGTCAGCGGCCACCAGCGCCGGCACATTGGTCTCGCCAATCAGCGTGACACCGTGTTTGACGACCGTGCGGCCCGGCTCGGTCAGCGGGCAGTTGCCGCCTTGCGGTGCCGCCAGGTCCACGATCACGCTGCCGGGCTTCATGGACTTGACCATGTCTTCGGTGACCAGCACGGGCGCGGCCCGACCGGGAATGAGGGCGGTGGTGATCACCACGTCAGCCTGCGCCACGCGCTTGGCCACTTCAGCCTTTTGCCGCTCCAGCCAGGAAGGTGGCATGGGCTTGGCGTAGCCGCCCACGCCCACCGCGGCCTCGCGCTCTTCGTCGGTCTCATAAGGCACGTCAATGAACTTGCCGCCCAGCGACTCGACCTGCTCCTTGACGCTCGGGCGCACATCTGAAGCTTCAATCACGGCGCCTAGGCGCTTGGCCGTGGCAATCGCCTGCAGGCCCGCCACGCCCACGCCCAGAATCACCACCCGCGCCGCCTTGACAGTGCCCGCGGCGGTCATCAGCATGGGGAAAAAGCGCTGGTAACTGTTGGCCGCCATCATCACCGCCTTGTAGCCGGCGATATTGGCTTGCGACGAGAGCACGTCCATGCTCTGCGCGCGGCTGGTACGCGGGGCGGCCTCGAGCGCAAACGACGTCAGCCCGGCGCCGGCCAGGCGTTGCAGGCCGGCGGCATCAAAGGGGTTGAGCATGCCGATCAGCACGCCGCCGGGTCTGACCAGCGCCATGTCGCTGTCCTGCGGGCAGCGCACCTTGAGCACGATGTCGGCGGCGTAGGCGCCGGCCGCATCGGTGATCTCGGCACCAACCGCTTCGTAGGCGGCGTCAGGGGCGCTGGCCGCCAGGCCGGCACCCGCCTGGATGCGCACCGTGTGCCCCTGCGCCTTGAGTTTTTTGGCCGTCTCGGGTGTCACCGCGACGCGTGTTTCGCCCGCCATGAGCTCGGCAGGTACCCCAATGAGCATGCATCTCTCCTTGTTTTCGGACGGATCGACCGCCGGGTGTTTTTAGCTGTCGGCTAGCTTACATGAGTTTTTTAGGCCGACGAATCAGGAATTCCATGGAATTTGGCCCTAAATGGGCGCAATAAGCGCGTTGTTGGTCGTTTTGAAACTTTTCTTTGCGTGGCTCCGGCGCCATTCGGGCCGGCCCAATCGACCAGCCCGGCGCAACCCCTTGAAGGATCGCGCCGGGGTCAGCGTCTGCCAGCGGGCTTTCCAGGTTTACTTGGCCGTTGGCATCACAAACTCGGCACCCTTGCCAATGCTTTCGGGCCAGCGCTGCATGATGGACTTTTGCCGGGTGTAAAAGCGCACGCCTTCTTCGCCATAGGCGTGCATGTCGCCAAACAGGCTCTTCTTCCAGCCGCCGAAGCCGTGCCAGGCCATGGGCACCGGAATCGGCACATTGATGCCGACCATGCCGACCTGGATGCGGCGGCTGAATTCGCGGGCCACGTTGCCGTCGCTGGTAAAGCAGCTCACGCCATTGCCAAACTCATGCGCGTTAATCAGGGTGACGGCTTCAGCCAGGTCGTTCACGCGCACGCAGCCAAGCACCGGGCCAAAGATTTCTTCCTTGTAAATGCGCATGTCAGGCGTGACATGGTCAAACAGCGTGCCGCCCATCCAGAAGCCCTGCTCGCAGCCCGGGCCGGCTTGCAGGCCCGTGAACTGGCGCCCATCGACCAGCAACTCAGCGCCCTCCTTGACGCCTTGCTCGATGTAGCCGGTGATGCGCTGGTGCGCCGCAGCGGTGACGATCGGGCCCATTTCGGCGTCCAGGGCAATGCCGTTTTTGATGATCAGCTTCTCGGCCCGTGCCCGCAGCATGGGCACCAGGCGTTCGGCGACGTCGCCCACCAGCACTGCCACCGAGATGGCCATGCAGCGCTCGCCCGCCGAGCCGTAGCCGGCGCCGATCAGTGCATCAACGGCCTGGTCGAGGTCGGCATCGGGCATCACCACCATGTGGTTCTTGGCGCCGCCGAGGGCTTGCACGCGCTTGCCGTGGCGGGCGCCGGTCTCATAGATGTAGTTGGCGATCGGCGTCGAGCCGACGAAGGACACCGCCTGCACGTCCGGGTGCACCAGCAAGGCGTCGACGGCTTCCTTGTCGCCCTGCACCACATTGAACACACCATCGGGCAGGCCGGCTTGCTTGAGCAGCTCGGCCATCAGCAAGCTGGCGCTGGGGTCGATCGGGCTGGGCTTGAGCACAAAGCAATTGCCCGCGGCAATCGCCACCGGGAACATCCACATGGGCACCATCACCGGAAAATTAAACGGCGTGATGCCGGCCACCACGCCCAGCGGCTGGCGCAGCGTCCAGTTGTCAATGCCGGTGCTGACCTGGTCGGTGAAGTCGCCCTTGAGCAGCTGTGCGATGCCGCAGGCAAACTCAACAATGTCGATGCCGCGTGTGACTTCCCCCTGCGCGTCGGTAAAGACCTTGCCATGCTCGGCCGTGATCAGGTGCGCCAGCCGGTCCTTGTGCAGGTTCAGCAGCTCGAGGAACTTGAACATCACGCGCGCGCGCCGGATGGGCGGCGTGTCGGCCCAGGCCGGAAAGGCCGCCTTGGCGGCTGCCACGGCGGCTGCCACATCGGCGCTGTTGGCCAGCGCCACCTGGCCGGTGACGGCGCCCGTGGCCGGGTTGGTCACCGGCTGGCTGCGTCCCGAGGTGCCCGGGGCGCTCTGGCCGCCAATGTGGTGACCAATGTTCAACATGCTCATGAAAATCTCCTGACAGATGGGTACGAAAAGGACATGAAAAGGGTGCAAAGGAGGCGCCTCTGGGTGGCGGCATCGCGGACCAGGCAATGCCTCACTTGTACGCCAAAGGAGCCAGTGTAGGCAGCCCGGCCATCGCCCGGCAAGCCCCAAACCCTGAATTGATTGTTCAAAATAATGAACAATAAGCCCATGAACGAGCAAAAAATCAACACCCTCTGGACGCCTCTGCACTGGCTGAGCGTGCTGGCCCAGCAAGGCAGCTACACGGCCGCGGCCGCCCGCCTGGGGGTGAGCAAGGCCGCCATGAGCCAGCGCATCGCCGAGCTCGAACGGGCCGCCAAAGTCACGCTGGTGCAGCGCACCACCCGCAGCCTGCGGCTGACCGAGGCCGGGGAGCGCCTGGTCGACGACACCCGTGCCTCGTTTGAGCAGATCGAGCAGAGTTTTGCCCAGGTGCGTGACCTGGCCGGCCAGCCCAGCGGCCTGCTGCGCCTGACCGCGCCAGTGGCGCTGGCGCGCCAGCAGCTGGTGCCATTGCTGGCGGATTTTCTGAAAAATCACCCCGACGTGCGCCTTGAACTGGATTTGTCAGACCGCCTGAGCGCCTTGGCCACCGAAGGCTTTGACCTGGCAATTCGCCACACTCCCCGCCCGCCGGACACCCACGTGGCCTGGGCGCTGTGCCCCACCGAATCGGTGCTGGTCGCCAGCCGCGCTTATTTGCGCCGCCGCGCAGAGCCGCGCACCCCCGCCGACCTGCAAGCCCACAACTGCCTGCACTACCCCCGCTCGCACGACATGCCGGCCTGGACCTTCGAGCCCCGCCAGGCATCGCAAGGCGCCGAACCGGTCACCGTGCCTGTGTCGGGCAACTTCGCCGCCAACAACAGCGAAGCGCTGCGTGAAGCCGCCCTGACCGGCGCCGGTATCGCCCTCATGCCCGATTTCAGCGCTCAGGCCGCTCTGCGCAAAGGCCAGCTCGTGCGCGTGCTGGGTGACTGGAAACCCGTGGGCGCTTTTGCCGAAACCATCTACGCCATCCGTCCCTACAGCCCGCACGTTCCCCGCGCCGTGGTGGCGCTGGTGGAGGCCTTGAGGAAGGGTCTGGCGCCCGGATTTGGGGTTTGACGGCGGCGCACATGTCAGAATAAGGCAGGCCCAGTTGATGCAACGAATTTGAAAATATAAGTGGCATCCGTCGTCACGTATTTTTTCCTGGTCCGGTCAGCTTCGGCCCCTTCAAGAACAGCAAGACAATGGAAAAACCCGAGAAAATACTTGTAATTGCCATGCCGTATTTGGGCGATGTGTTGCTGGCGACACCCCTCATTCATTCCTTGCGCCTGGCTTACCCCGAGGCCCAAATTGATGCGCTGGTATTTAAAAATACCCGGATCATTCTGGAGGGCAACCCTGATATTTCAAATGTGATCCCGGTGCAGCAGCGGTCCACCTTGCGGGAGAAGTGGCAAGTTATTTGGAAGATATTTCGCCGCTACAACCGCGTTTTTACCTTGCCTACCAATGACCGCGCATTTTTATACAGTTTATTGGCTGCCCCGTTGCGAATCAATGCTGTGCCGCCCAAACCCGGGACGGGCTGGTGGAAGCGTTTCTTTGTCAGGTCTTGGGTTGAATTTGACGGCGACAAAACGCATACTGTTTTGCAGCATTTGAAACTACTCGAACAAGTCGCCGTTCCCGCGCATTACCAGTTGATCCCGCCGCAGGTTGAAAACTTGGCCGAAGTGGCAAAAAAGTTCGCCTTCATGGCCAAAGGAAACTATGCCGTCCTGCACTGCTGCCCGCAGTGGACGTACAAGCAGTGGACTGCTGAAAGCTGGCTCAGGGTGGCGCATCATCTTCTAAGTCTGAATATCACACCAGTTTTTTCTGGCGGTAATTCAGCAGATGAGCTTGCCTATATTCATGATTTAATGGCCCGGCTACCCGATGGGGCGATTAATCTGGCTGGCAAGACGTCCTTGGCCGAACTGAGCGAGATCATCAAGAACGGGCAGTTTTTTATCGGCGTTGATACGGGCGCAACACACCTGGCAGCGGCAACCGGCGTTCCTGTCGTGGCGCTCTTTGGCCCAACGAATCCGGTGGTCTGGGCACCATTCCCCGCAGGCTGGCAAAGCAGCGCCACCCCGTTTGCGCGTCAAGGCTCGCAACACGTCGGTAATATTTATCTGCTGCAGGGCAGAGGCGATTGCGTCCCCTGCCAACTCGAAGGTTGTGACAGACACAGAAACAGCCGCAGCCGCTGTCTTGACGAGCTGTCTGCCGAACGCGTCAACTCCCTGATTGATCAATTCAGAGGTGGACGGGTTAGAATTAACGTCAGCCCTCAAGAAATTCAAGACTGAAAAACCATGAATCCACTCAAATACGCGGTCACGTTCGCCTGCTATAACCAAATTGCGTATACGCGCCAATGCGTTGACAGCATGGTAAAGCACGGATTTGATTTAAGTAGACTGGTGGTGGTTGATAATGGCTCAAGCGATGGCACCCGCGAGTATCTGGAAAGCCTTCCATTGGGTGGAAGAATTTTCAACAATGGAAATCTGGGGTGCGGCGTTGCGTGGAATCAAGGCGCACTGGCCTTGCAGGCCGAATGGACAGTTGTCATGAACAATGATGTGCTGGTGTGCGAAAACTGGCTTGACAACCTGATCAATGTAGCCGAAAAAAATAACCTGAAAATTATTTCGCCCTCCCTGATCGAAGGCCCCCTCGATTATGATTTTGATGCGTTTGCAAGCAGCACAATTGACAAAATGCACAATGTGCTGCGCCTGGGCGGACGCCATGCAGTTTGTCTGGCGGTCCATAACTCGGTCTGGCAAGAGATTGGTTACTTTCAGCCGGTCCCCAAATTGCTAGGGTATGAAGATACCTTGTTTTTCAACGAAGCCGAAAAAGCAGGCATTGCTTGCGCTATTACCGGCGCGTCATGGCTGCACCATTATGGTTCTGTCACGCAAACAGCGATGAAGCAGGAACGGGGTTTGGCCGCCAAAGACGGTCTGGGTTATCGCTATAACTACCGCTTGTTAAAACAAAGCTGGCTGGAGCGAAAACTGCGAAAAATGGCCAGACTCAAGCAAGCCAGACAATGGCGCGACGACGAATTAAAAAATCACGGCATGACCCTGCACGGTGCGCGCGTGAACGGGGACTTCCGCTGGCAATAAGTCGGGGTATCTTGGGGTGGGGCCGGGTGCATCTAGGGGGAGCCCGCCCGGGTGGCTGATCAGCTGCCTCCACCGCTGCGCCAGAACCCTGGCCGCGCATAGTGGTGCTTGAGGAAGTCGATCCACAGCCGCACTCGCAGCGGCAGGTGCTTGCGCTGGGGAAATACGGCGTAAATCCCATTGGCCGGCGCGGCGAAGTCATCGAGCAGGGCGACCAGGTGGCCGGCGGCAATTTCGGCTTCGACTTCCCAGGTGCTGCGCCAGGCGATGCCGTAGCCGGCCAGGCACCAGTCGTGCAGGACTTGACCGTCAGAGCAATCTAGCGGCCCGCCGGGTTTGAGGTGCAATACCTCGCCCTTGACCTGGAAGGCCCAGCCGCGGGTTTGCGAGGCGTCGCTGGACAGGGTCAGGCAGTCAAACCTGGCCAGCTCCGACGGGTGGGTGGGCGTGCCACAGCGGCGCAGGTACTCGGGGGTGGCCACGCACAGGCGGCGGTTGTCGGCCAGGCGCACGCTGACCAGCGAGGAGTCGGGCATGTCACCCACCCGCACGGCGCAGTCAAAGCCCTCACCGGCCAGGTCGACGACGCGGTCGCTCAAATTCAGCGAGATCGTCACGTCGGCGTGCTGCTGGCGAAAGCGCGTCACCAGGGGCGCCACATGGCGGCGGCCAAAACCTGCTGGCGCGGTGATGCGCAGGTGACCGCTGGCCTTGACGCCACCGGCTGACACGCTGGCTTCGGCGTTGGCAAAGTCGGCCAACAGGCGCTGGCAGTCTTCCAAAAAGGCGCTGCCCTCATGCGTGAGCGCCATGCGCCGTGTGGTGCGCAACAGCAGCTTGACCCCCAGCCGGCTTTCCAACGCGTCCAGACGCCGGCCCATGATGGCGGGCGCCACACCCTCGGCCAGCGCGGCGGCGGTCAGGCTGCCGCGGGTAGCGATCGAGACAAAGGATTCGAGTTGCTTGAGCTTGTCCATGCGCTTGGGGGTCGGTTGTCGGTGGGGGCTTTGATGCAAAGGGCGCCCGTCAAAGCGTCGGCTCGCTCTCCACCGGGCCCGATGGCCGCGGGCCGCTCAACCAGCTGCTGGTCACGCCGCACAGCGCGATCATGGCAATGCCCAGCAGCGTCCAGCGGTCGGGGGTATGCGAAAAAGCCAGCCAGCCCGCCAGGGTCGCAAATGCAATCTGGAAGTACAGGTAAGGCGTGAGGGTGGCGGGGCTGGCGCGGCCGTAGCCCAGGATCATCAAGAAGTGGCCTAGTGTGCTGAAAACGCCCAGCAAAGCGAGCAAGAGCCAGACGATGCCAGGGCTTGGCATTTGCCAGAAAAACGGCAGTGCGACCGACGCCATGGCGGTGGCGACAGCGCCCGTGAAAAAGTGCATGGTGCCCGGATCGTCATGCTGCGCCAGGTAGCTGGTGAGCAGCTGAAACCCTGCGCTGAACACCACCAGGCTCAGGGGCAGCAACATGGCCCAGTTGAAGTCATCGGCCCCGGGCTGAATGACCAGCAGCGCGCCTGCGAAGCCGCCTGCGAGCAACGCCCAGCGCAACCAGGACACCTTCTCGCCCATGGAGCGAACCGAGATCAGGGTGATCAACATGGGCGTGAGCATCAAGATGGCGGTGAACTCGCCCACCGGCAAATTGCGCAAGCTCAAGAAAGCCAGCGAGCTCGACAGCGCCAACAGCACGCCGCGCAGCACCTGCAGCCACGGGTGGCGCGTCCTGAACAGGGCCCGGCCCCGGCGCGGCAACAGCACCGCCGCGGTCAGGCTGGCCTGAAACATGTAGCGCGTCCACATCGCCACCGCCAGCGGCACGAAGGCACTGATGTACTTGGCCAGGGTGTCCAGTATTGAAAAGCAGGCCATGGCCGCGACGACTAGCAACACACCCTGCGTCGACAGACTCAGGCGCGTCATGCGGCCCGTTCCGTGCGGCTGGCTTTGGCGCCGAAGCAGACCTTGCTGCTGCGGCGGCCGAGGACAGAGGCTGCCAAGTGGTGGCAGCCGTCAGTAGCTAAGGCGTGCCACCGAGCGCAGCACGTCCGGTGTGGTGGTGGGTAGATCGAAGTACTCCAGGTAAGCAGGAATTTGTTCGAAGAGCATATCCGAGCCGATCTGCACCGGGCAACCACGCGCCCTGGCGGCACTCAAAAAGGCCGTCATCTCGGTGCGCATGACCACTTCACCCACGAAGGTGGATGGCGCGATGCGTGAGACATCCATTGGCAGCGCGTCGCCCTCGTTCATCCCCATGGGCGTGGCGTTGACCACCAGGTCGCAGCCAGCCGGGTCGTTGCTGCCGGTGCCGACCTGTAGCGCCGGGTAGTGAGCCCGCAGGCGCCCCGCCAGGGCATCCGCCGAGGCGGTGTTGACGTCGTACAGGTCCATCGCCGCCACCCCGGCGGCGGCCAGCGAGGCGGCAATCGCCGAGCCCACACCGCCGCAGCCGACCACCAGCGCCCGCGTGCCCTGGAGTTTAAAACCCTTGCGCAGCACACCGCGAACGAAGCCTTCACCATCAAACATGTCGCCCTGCAATTGCCCGTCCGGGCCGATGCGCACCGCGTTGCAAGCCCCGGCAATGGCGGCGGCCGGCAGTACCTGGTCGACCAGGCCGATGGTGCTGACCTTGTGCGGCATGGTGATCAGTGCGCCGCGGATGTTGCTGAGCTTGAAGATCGCTTTGAGAAAGGTCGGGTAGTCCTCGACCTTGCAGCCCATGGGCACCACCAGCGCATTGATTCCCTGCTTTTCGAAGTAGGGGTTGTAGATCATGGGCGCTTTGAAAGCGTGCGTCGGATAACCAATGTGGGCGATGACTTCGGTGTGGCCGTTGATGAGCATGGGAAAGACCTGGGAGGGGTTCAGCAAGGGCTTAGTTCGCCGGCCTTGCAGCCGACACCGCCGCGCGCAGGGCCAGCAGGTAGCTGTCCACACCAAAGCCGCAGATCTGCCCCTTGACGATTTCGGCAAATACCGAGACATGGCGAAAGGCTTCGCGCGCATGGATGTTGGACATGTGCAACTCGACGATCGGGCAGGTCAGGATGGCCAGGGCGTCGCGAATGCCGTAGCTGTAATGGGTCCAGGCGCCGGCGTTGATCAGGACCGCGTCCACACCCTCGGCGTAAGCCTGGTGAATGCGCTCGCACATGGCGCCTTCGTGGTTGGTCTGGTAGGCCTCAACCGTGGCCCCGAGTTCATTGCCCAGGCTGGCCAGCGAGGCATTGATTTCGTCGAGCGTGATGGTGCCGTACTGGGCCGGGTCGCGCTTGCCGAACATGTTGTGGTTGATGCCGTGCAGCATGAGAATTTTCATGGGATTGTCCAGGGAAGGTAAAAAGAAAAGGGAATGCGGAAATTTAACGAGCAGGCGCGTCAGGCGCCGGCCAGCTCGACCACGCGCCCGGTTCGGGCGGCTTCGGCAATGGCTTCGGTGATGCGCAAATTGAGCAAGCCGTCCCGGGCGCTGACCAGGGCCTCCGCCCGGCCCGCAATGACCTGCACAAAGTGGTCCATCTGGTGCTTGAGCGGGTCGTCGCGCACCATGCCGACCACGCCGACTTCAAACTCTTTCCACCACGAACGGTCTTCGGGGCGCGGGTAGGTCTTCAGGCGCATGGTGGGCACGGACAGGCTGCCGTTGGTGCCCGTGATGACGTAGCAGTCTTCGTCGTCATACGAGGGGTAGGCCTTGTTTTCCTGACTGGTCTGCTCCCAGCTGCGCGCGCAGGCGGCGGTGTCCGAGAGCATGAAGGTGCCCAGCATGCCGTTGGCAAAGCGCAGGTTGATGGCGACCGTGTCTTCCACTGCAAAGCCGCGTGTGGCGTGTGAGGCAAAGGCCTGCACGGCGCTGATGTCCCCGCACAGCATGCGCAGGTTGTGCACCTCGTGAATCATGTTCAGCAGGATCGGGCCAGCGCCCGGCTCGCGCCGCCAGGGGCCGTCAGCGAAATAGTGGTCGGGCTTTAAAAAGGTGGCGCTGCCCATGACGGCCACCAGCTGGCCGAGCTTGCCGCTGTCTACGACTTCCCTGGCCTTGGCCATGATGGGGCTGTGTGCCCGGTGGTGACCAATGAGCACCTTGGCGCCGGCCGTGGCTTCGACCGCCCGCAGCAGTTGCTCGCCTTCGGCCACGCTGGTGGCGATGGGTTTTTCGAGCAGGATGGGCAGCCCGGCGGCAACGCATTGCAGCGCCTGCGGTACGTGTAGCGGGTTGGGCGTGGCGAGCACCAGGCCGTCGGGGCGGTTGCTTGCCAGCAGCTCATCGATGGACTTGTACAGCGGCACGCCGGCTTGTGCGGCGAGGGGCACCGCCGCGGGCGAGGGGTCGACGATGGCCGACAGCGTGCAGGTCTGGCCGTCCTGAATCACACGGATATGGGCCTGGCCAATGTAGCCGGCGCCGGCAACAGCGATACGGGGAAGCGTCATGGGCGTCAGGGTTTTGATGAGGGGAGCCAGGCGCGGCTCTTGGCCGTGCTGCCCCGGCATTTTGGGGTGGTTGTGGGGCGCGGGGGGCGGTCAGGCCAAGGGCACGCGTTCGCCGCGGCCCTTGGTATTTTCTTTGGCACTTGCCTCGGCACTTGCTTTGGCACTGCTGCAGGGCGGGCTCTAGCTCCTATGGCCCCTGGTGCCCTGCGCCCGCCACGATCACTTGCGCAGCTTGGCCAGCTCGGCCATCATCTCGTTGACGGTGGCCTCGCCAACCGACGCGGAGTACTTGGCGATCACCGGCTTCATTTTGTCGCGCAGCTTGGTCATCTCGGGAGCCGACAGTTCGGTGACCTGCATGCCGGCTTTCTTGAGGTCTGCCAGGTTACCGTTGGCGGCGTCGCGGGCGACTTGACGCTGGGTCTTGGTGGCCTCGGCCGCGGCGTCGCTGATGATCTTCTTCTCGGCGGCATTCAGGCCGTCCCAGAATTTCTTGCTGACGATGACCGACTGCGGGTTGTACACGTGGTTGGTCAGCGTCAGGTGTTTTTGCACTTCGGCAAATTTGTTAGCCAAGATCACGTTCAAGGGGTTTTCCTGGCCGTCGATGGCCTTGGACTCCATCGCGCCGTAGACCTCGGTAAACGCCATTGGCGTGGGGTTGGCGTCCAGCGCCTTGACCCAGTCGAGGTTGATCGGATTGGGGATCACGCGAATCTTCAGTCCGGCCAGGTCCTCGACCTTGTTGATGGCGCGTTTGGAATTGGTCATGTTGCGAAAGCCCAGCTCCCAGTAGGCCAGTCCGACAATGCCTTTTTCTTGCAGCTTGTCGTGCATTTTCTTGCCGAAGGGGCCATCGACCACGGCGTCGGCTTCTTTGGCATTGGCAAACAAGAAGGGGAAGTCGTAGAGCGCGAATTCCTTGACCTGGCTGGCCAAAATGCCCGAGTTCAGGGACACCATTTCAATCGTGCCGCCCTGCAGGGCCGACACGTTGGGTGCGTCGCCGCCGAGCACGCCAGCGGGGAAGAGGTTGACCTTGATCTTGCCGCCGGACTTGGCCGTGACGATCTCAGCAAACTTTTCCATGCCGACCATGATCGGATGGCCCTTGGGGTTTTGCGTGGCGAACTTGATGGTGTGCTCGCGCACCTCCTGGGCAGATGCCAGGCCGAAGGCGGCAACGGCGGCAGCGGCCACCAGAGTTTTGAGCATCAGACGTTTCATGTTGTCTCCTGAGAATTTTCAACGTACGCAAAATAAAAAAGATGCCGGACATGGCGTACAGATCACGCCCCGCAAAGAAAAAAATATCAGTAGAACCAGCGCGCTGGCACCATCACCAGCTGCGGGAACAGCACCATCAAAAACATGATGCCGAACTGCGCCAGCATAAAGGGCATGACGCCCCGGGTCACGTCATCCATGCTGACCTTGCCCACACCCGCCACGGTATTGAGAACCGTACCCACCGGTGGTGTGATCAGGCCAATGGCATTGTTGATGATGAACAGCACGCCGAAATAGACCGGATCAATGCCGGCTGCCTTGACCAGCGGCATCAGCACGGGCGTGAGGATCAAGATGGTGGGCGTCATGTCCATGGCGGTACCCACCACGATGACCAGCAGCATGATCGCAAACATCAACAGGCGAGGGCTGTCCAGCAAGGGCTGCAGCAGCTTGACGACTTCAGCCGGGAGCTGCGCCACGGTGATCAGCCAGGCCGACACCATGGCGGCGGCCACCAGGAACATGATGACCGCCGTCGTTTTCGAGGCCGCCAGAAAAAGGCCGTACAGGTCGCCGACTTTGAGCTCCTTGTAAACCAGGGTCGAGATCAGCAGGGCGTAGACGGCCGCCACAACGGCGGCCTCGGTGGGGGTGAAGACGCCGAACTTCAGGCCGACCACCACAATCACCGGCAGCACCAGCGCAAAGGTGGCGTCTTTGAAAGCCGTCATCACCTCGGCGCGCGATTTGCGCGGCGGCACCGCCACGGCTTCCTTGCGCGCCAGCAGCCACCAGGTGACCCACAGCGAGGCCGCCAGCATCAGGCCCGGAAAAATACCCGCCATGAATAGCTTGGAGATCGACACATTGGCGGCCACGCCAAAAATCACGAAGCCGATGCTAGGCGGGATGATGGGCGCAATGATGCTGGCCGACGCCAGCAAGCCGGCCGAGCGCGCCTTGTCATGGCCGGCGGCCACCATCATGGGCAGCAGCAAGGCCGACAGTGCCGCCGCGTCGGCGACGGCCGAGCCCGACAAGGCGGCCATCATCACGGCCGCCACAATCGCCACATAACCCAGACCGCCCTTGATATGACCCACCAGGGCCATGGCGAAGTTCACGATGCGCCGCGACAGACCGCCGGCATTCATGACCTCGCCGGCGAGCATGAAAAAAGGCACGGCCAGCAGCGGGAAGCTGTCGGCGCCGTTGATCACGTTTTGCGCCAGGATCTGTGCATCGAACATGTTCAGATGCCACATCAGGGCCGCGCCGCACAAGAGCAGCGAAAAGGCGATCGGGATGCCCAGCGCCATGGCGCCGAGCAATGAGCCGAGGAAAATAGCAATGGTCATGGTGTTCCTTGGATTGCGTGCTGCGTGCTCAGGCCGAGTGATTGCCCTGGTGCGGCTGCTCTTCGCTCTCGCGAATGCCCACCAGTTGGTCCAGGCTCAGCCGCCCGGTGATCAGTTGCCAGAAGTCGCCCAGGAGAATCACCGCGCCCGAGACCGCAAACACCAGGCCGCAGGCGTAAAAAATTCCCATCGACACCTCCATGGCGGCGCTGCTGGCGTCCCAGTTGATCCTGACCTGGTCGAGCGAGCCTTTAAAAAGCAGCCAGCAAATAAACAGCATCAAGAGGTGACCCAGGCCCAGGCAGATCTTTTTCCCGCCCACCGTCAGGCGCCCCACCAGAATGTCGGTGCCCAGGTGAGCGCGTTCATGCAGGGCAACGATGCCCCCTAAAAAAGTCAGCCAGACGAACAGCCAGCGCGACAACTCCTCTGACACGGCAATGCCCGAGTTCAGCGCGTAGCGCAACACCACGTTGGTGAAGACCAGCACCACCATCAGCGCCAGGCTGGCCGCCATCAGCCAAGACAGCAGTTGGCAGTACCGGGCAATGATTTTTCCGAACATGGGTGTCTCCGAATTGAAGGGGAGCCTGTAATGTACAAACTAGTTAGTTTTATAAAAATCAGTGAAAACCCTAGGTCGGTTTTCTTGGGCCAGTCTGCAAACGGCTCGGATCGGGATCCCGGTCACGCTTGAACAAAGCGCGCGATCATCTCGACGATGTTGCTACGCCGCAGGGCCCTGGCCGCGTCAGAGCTGCTGTCATTTTTGAAGATCAGCCCAAAGGTGTGTTGGTTAGAGACGTTGAAAAACGTCAGCGCCGAAATCGAGGCATGGATGTCGATCGGGTCCAGGCCAGCGCGAAAAACCCCGTCCGCCACGCCGCGGTCGTACAACCTGCGAATGGCCTGGATGGCTGGCACGTTGAGCTCCTGAATGATTTTGCTTTGCGCCAGGTATTCGCCGCGCTGCATGTTCTCGGACATCACCAACCGAATGTAGTCTTCGTTGCCAAAGTGGTGATCGAAGGTAAATTCCACCAGCCGGCGCAAGGCCATATCGGGCGCCAGGTCGTCCAGGTGCAATTCGCCCTCGATGCTGCGCATGCGCCGATAAGAATCTTCCAGCACGGCCAGGTACAGGCCTTCTTTGCTGCCGAAGTAGTAATAGATCATGCGCTTGCTGGTGCGGGTGGCCGCAGCGATCTCGTCGATACGCGCACCGCTCAAGCCCTTGCTCGCAAACTCGGTGGTGGCCACCTCCAAAATGCCGGCCATGGTGCGGGCCGGATCGTTGGTGCGCGAGGGGCTGGCCGCCTTGACGGCCTTGAGGCTGCCCGGCAAGGGCGCAGAGCCAGCCTGAGCCGGCGGCCGGCGCGCGGCGCTACGGGCAACAGCTGCTGGCTTGCGGGAATGTACTAACTCGTTCATTCTTAAAGTATAGGGCGCTTGCAGCGATCGGAAAAGCCCCCTGTGTGCAGCAGCTGCCCCTGCGCGCCCTCTTCCGACGGGGAGGCGATACTGACCTGTGAAGGCGCTTAGCACCGTGTCGTCTGGCGCCGTTCGCGTCGCGCCCCGCACTGGCGGCAGAAAAAACACATAGTTCACATTTGATCCACAGTTGCTCATCAGACTCCACCCCATCGTCAACATCGCATGAACCGAGGGGGAGTTTTTCATGGTGCTTCATTTCATACAAACCAGCCGGCCTGTACGCCACGGTCTGATGGTCGCGCTGACCTGTCTGCTGGTGGCTTGCGGCGGTGGCGGTGGCAGTGAGGGCGTTGCAGCCGCGCCGGAGCCAGACGCCGTCAGCGTGGGCCAGCGTATCTTCACCGACACCAATTTGTCCTCGCCGGCGGGCACGGCCTGCGTCAGCTGCCATGCGGCCAGTCAGGGCTTTGCCGGTAACAACGGCTCGACCATCGGCGTGGCCCTGGGCAGCAAGAGCGACTCCCTGGGTCTGCGCAACGCCATGACCAACAGCTACAGCGGCCTGATCCCGCCGTTTAGCTTTATTCAGGCTGCCGACGGCAAGTTCGAAGCCGAGGGCGGCCTGCTCTGGGATGGCCGGGCCGACACGCTTGAGGCGCAGGCCTCCGGCCCCTTTGCTCACCCGCTGGAGATGAACACCACCGAAAAAGAGGTGGTCGACAAGATCGCCGGCTCCCGCTACGCCGACATGTTCAAGCGGGTTTTTGGCGCGCAGATTTTCGCCGACACCAGCGCCGCCTTTGCCAAAGTCACTTCCGCCTTGGCGGAATTCCAACGCGCCACCTTGCAACCTTTTAGTTCCAAGTACGACGCCATGGTGCGCGGCGAGCTCAGCCTGAGCGTCCCGGAGGCGCGGGGCATGGCCCTCTTTATGGACCCGGCCAAAGGCAACTGCGCCGGCTGCCACCTGATGAACCCGGGCAGCGGCAAACCGGCCGACTCGATGTTCACCGAGTTCACCTATTACGCCACCGGCGTGCCACGCAACACCGCCATCCCCATGAATGCCGATCCAGCCTTCTACGACCTGGGCCTGTGCGGGCCCGCGCGCACGCCGCCGGTGCTGCCGAAAGCGGTGCTCGACACCGGTGTGACCATCGACAACTTCTGCGGCATGTTTCGCATGCCCACGCTGCGCAACGTGGCCGAGCGGCCGGCGTTCATGCACAACGGCTTTTTTAATAATCTGCACGAAGTGGTGCGCTTTTATGCCACCCGCAACAGCGACCCGGTGCGCTGGTACGGTGGGGCCGGCACACCCAACGACCTGCCGGCCAAGTACCTGGCCAATATCGAAAGCGTCAAGGCCCCGTTTGACCGTCTGGCCTCGCAAGGATCGGCCCTGACGGAGCGCGAGATCGACGACATCGTGACCTTCATGCGCACACTCAGCGACGGCTACAAGGCCCCTTGAGCGCTGCGCCGTCGACCCAAGGCACCAGGCACTAACATCACGCCATGCGCTTCGGTATTGCTTTTCAACTCTCGCTGCTGCTGGCGGGCGCCGTGGTGCTGGCGGTGCTGGCCGTCGGCGGCCTGAGTCTGTGGACGCTGCGTAGCGGCTTTTCGGATTACCTGCGCCAGCGCGACGAGGAGCAGCTCACGCGTCTGGTGAGCCTCATCGAAGAGCGCACCGCGGCCGACCCCGACATGGTCTGGCTGCGCGACGACCGCCGCGCCATGCAAGATCTGATGGACCAGGTGCATGGCCGTGAGTTGGCCCCCGCGCAAAATAACGGCCCGCCGCGACCCGGCGCGCGTCGCGGCCCGCCCGAGCCGGGCGAGCCCGCACCGCGGCCGCGCTGGCGCAGCGATGAGGACCACCGGCCACCACCGCCAGGTTATGAACGGGGCCGTGATGAGCGCCGTGTCGAGGGACCCCCCCCGCGCCAGCGCACCGACGACCAGGGCCGCCCACCACCGCCGCGCGACGACCGAGACCCCGGCGCCAGGCGCCCGCCGCCGCACCCCGAGCGTGAGGGCTATGACCGGCAGCCAGCGCCGGAGCGACGCGGCCCGCCCGCCTGGTCAGAGCGTGACGCGGCGGGCGGTCCACCCCCACGGCGGCAGGATCGGGACGGCTACGAGCGCCGCCCGCCACCGCGCCGGGAGCGTGACGGTGGTGAAGGCGCCGAAGGCTATGAGGGCCCGCCTCCCGAACGCTACGCCATCGAAAGTGGCGCGGCGCTCGTCGAGTCGGGCGGCCCGCCCCCGCGTCGGCCAGACCGCGACAGCTACGAGCGGCGCCCGCCACCCCGCCCCGAGCGTGAACGTGACGATCGCCCGCCGCCCCCGCCTGGCAACCGCCCGCCCGGGCCCCGCGAACCCAGTTCGGCCGGCACGCTGTTCGAGCGCGTGGTCATTCGCGATGCACAAGGCCGCTGGTTGGCCGGACGGCTGCAGCCCGCTGGCGCGCCGCGCAGCGTGCGCGCGGTCAACGTCGGCGACACCCAGGTCGCCACGGTCGAGATGCTGATCGAAGCGCATCCCACCAACCTCGACGCCAGCTTCCTGCAAAGGCAGTACATCGGCTTGGCGAGCGGCGCGCTCGCCACCATCCTGGCCGCGCTGCTGGCCGCCTGGTGGGTAGCCCGGCGCTGGAGCCGGCCGCTGCTGGCCTTGCAGCAGGCCAGTCGCCAGCTGGCCGGCGGTGAGCGCATGGTCGCTTTGCAGCCGGCGGGCGCCCGCGAGATCGCCGAGCTGACACAGGACATGAACGCCATGGCGCAATCACTGCTGCGGCTGGAGCAGGAACGCCGGCTCTGGATCGCCCAAATTTCGCATGAGCTGCGCACGCCGCTGGCGGTGCTGCGTGGCGAGCTCGAATCCATTGAAGACGGTGCGCGCGCGCCGACGCCAGCCGTGATCGCCAGTCTGCGCGATGAGGTGCTGCAGCTCACGCGCCTGGTCAACGACCTGCACACCTTGTCGATGGCCGACATGCAGGGTCTGCCCTGCGATTTCGTGCCGGGCGATGCCGAGGCCATGCTGCAGCGAATCGCGCAGCGCTTTGACGAGCCGGCGCGCCAGCGCGGTCTGCAACTGCAGCTGCCTGCACCAGCCGAGCAGGCCCTGATGGTCTGCTGGGACTTCAGCCGAATCGAGCAGCTGCTGTCGAACCTGCTGACCAACAGCTTGCGCTACACCGACGCGCCCGGCGTGATCAGGCTGCAGTGGGGCACCGAGCCTGGCGCCGCCGGACAGCTGACGTTGACGATCGACGACAGCGCTCCGGCCGTCGGACCGGACGATCTGGGCCAGCTGTTCGAGCCGCTGTTTCGCGTCGACAAAGCGCGCCAGCGCGGGCGCGAGCATGGCAGCGGTCTGGGCCTGTCGATCGTGCGCGCAATCGTGGCGGCGCACCATGGTCAGGTCCGGGCCGAACTCTCGCCGCTCGGTGGCCTGCGGCTGTGGGTTCGCTTGCCGCTGCGGGCCGATCTGGCCGACGCCCCGAGCCCGGATGGTGCGCCAGGAGCCACCCCATGAGCCCCCCGCCCACCCCCGACATGGGCGGCGCGTCGCCGGCACGCATTTTGGTGGTCGAAGACGACGCCAAGATCGCCGACATGCTGACCAACTACCTGCAGGCCCAAGGCTTTGCCACCGAATGGAGCGCCGACGGTCTGGACGCACTCAGGCGGCTGCAGGCGCAGCCGCCTGCGCTGGTGCTGCTGGACCTGATGCTGCCCGGCCTCGATGGTCTGGCCCTGTGCGCGGCGACGCGCAAGTTCTCCGCCGTGCCCATCATCATGATCACCGCACGGGTGGACGAGATCGACCGCCTGCTGGGCCTGGACACCGGCGCCGATGACTACATTTGCAAACCCTTCAGCCCGCGTGAGGTGGTGGCCCGCGTCAAGGCCTTGCTCAGGCGCAGCCAGGGCTTGCTGGCGCGCATCGAGCAGCCGGCGGCGCTGGTGGTCAACGAGCCGGCGCAGCGCATCACTTGGCTGGGCCAGCCGCTGCCGCTGACGCCGGTCGAATTTCGCTTGCTGCGACTGCTGCTGTCGCGCCCGGACCAGGTCTTTGGCCGGGTCAGCCTGCTGGACCACCTGCATGAAGACTTTCGTGACGTGAGCGACCGCGTCATTGACAGCCACATCAAAAATCTGCGTCGCAAGCTCAAACAGGCCGGCTCCAACGACAGCATCAGCTCGGTCTACGGCGTGGGTTATCGCTTCGATTGCGCCCCACAGACCGCCTGAATTACCCGCTTTTTTGTCACGGATAACCGTATTGATTGCCAGTTAATACTGGCGCGGGTATCGAATAAAGTAGGGTCATGGACCCTTTGACCCCCCAAGCGGTGTTGTTTGACGCGTACGGCACCTTGTTTGACGTCTACAGCGTCGCCAGCCTGGGCGAGCAGCTTTTTCCTGGCCACGGCCAGGCGCTGAGCGTGCTCTGGCGCGACAAGCAAATCGAGTACAGCCGGCTGGTGACCACCAGTGACGATGGCGCGCATTACCAGCCCTTCTGGGACCTCACCCGCGCCGGCCTGCGCTACGCCTGCAAGCGTTTGGGGCTGGCGCTGGCGCCCGAGCGCGAAGAGCAGCTGATGAACCAGTACCGGCACCTGAGCGCCTTTCCTGAAAACCACGAAGTCCTGCGCGCGCTCAAGCGCCGTGGCGTGGTCACCGGCGTGCTCTCCAATGGCGACCCGGCCATGCTGGAAGTCGCCGTCAAATCCGCCGGCCTGAGCGCTGTGTTGGATCATGTCATCAGCGTCGACAGCATCCGCAAGTACAAAACCCACCCCCAGGCTTATGCGCTGGGCGAGCAGGTCTGCGGCTTGCCGGCAGGCCGCATCGTCTTTGTCAGCAGCAACAGCTGGGACGCGCTGGCCGCCACCTGGTACGGCTATCAGACCCTGTGGGTCAACCGCCAGGGCCTGCCGTTTGAAGAGCTCGGCACCGAGCCCACGCGCACGGCCAGTAGCTTGCGCGAAGTGCTGGAATTTTTTTAGGGCGCCAGCCTTGGCCTGAGCTTCGTATCATTGCACCCCTTGAACTTTTCGTCTGAAGCTTCTTTTTTTTGTCTTCGCCTCCTACTTCGCCTCCTACTTCGCCGTCCAATTTTCCATTCATCCACCTCCGCCTGAAAAACCAAAACCACCATGACCGCTCGCACCCCCGTTCACCGCCTGCAAGTTGCCACCGAACTGCATGAGTTCATCGAAAACCGCGTCTTGCCCGGCACCGGCATCAAAAGCGCGGCCTTCTGGAAAGGCTTTGACAAGATCGTTGCCGATCTGGCGCCGCGAAACATCGCCCTGCTGGCCGAGCGCGACCGCCTGCAAACCGAGCTCGACGCCTGGCACCAGGCCCACCCCGGCCCGATCACCGACATGCCGGCCTACCAGGCCTTCCTGAAAAAAATCGGCTACCTGGTCGAGCAGCCCACGAAAGTGCGCATCACCACCGCCAAGGTGGATGCCGAGCTCGCTGTGCAGGCCGGCCCGCAACTGGTGGTGCCGGTGCTCAACGCCCGCTACGCGCTCAACGCCGCCAACGCCCGCTGGGGCTCGCTGTACGACGCCCTGTACGGCACCGACGTCATCTCTGAAGAAGGCGGCTGCGAAAAAGGCAAGGGCTACAACCCCCTGCGCGGCGCCAAGGTCATCAACTACGCGCGCCACGTGCTGGACCGCACCGCCCCGCTGCGCAAAGGCTCGCATGTGGACTCGGTGGGTTACCGCATCAAAGACGGCAAGCTCGCGGTCAAGCTCCAGGACGGCAGCAACACCAGCCTGGCCGACCCCAGCCAGCTCAAGGGCTACCAGGGCGAGCCCAAGAACCCGAGCGCCGTGCTCTTGCAGCACAACGGCCTGCATCTGGACATTCAGATCGACCGCAGCACGGCCATTGGCCAAAGTGATGCCGCCGGCGTCAGCGACCTGGTGCTCGAAGCGGCGCTGTCGACCATCCTCGACCTTGAGGACTCGGTGGCCGTGGTCGATGCGCAAGACAAGGTGCTGGCCTACAGCAACTGGCTGGGCATTTTGCAGGGCAGCCTGACCCAGAGCTTTGACAAGGGCGGCCAGACCCTCACGCGCGGCCTGAACGCCGACCGCGTCTACACGCCGCCGGCCGGCAAGGGCAAGAAAGTCGTGCTGCACGGGCGCTCGCTCATGTTCCTGCGCAACGTCGGCCACCTCATGACCAACCCGGCGATTTTGTACACCGACAAAAAAGGCGTCGAGCGCGAGATTCCGGAAGGCATTCTGGACGCCGTGGTCACCACCACCATCGCCCTGCACGACCTCCAGCGCAGCGCCAAAGACGCGATTCGCAACTCACGCAAAGGCTCGGTCTACATCGTCAAGCCCAAGATGCACGGCCCGGCCGAAGTGACCTTTGCCGCCGAGCTGTTTGGCCGTGTCGAAAAAATGCTGGGCCTGCCCGACAGCACCGTCAAGCTCGGCATCATGGACGAAGAGCGCCGCACCAGCGTCAACCTCAAGGCCTGCATTGCCGCCGCGCAAAGCCGCGTGGCGTTTATCAACACCGGCTTTTTAGACCGCACCGGCGACGAGATGCACACCGCCATGCACGCCGGCCCGATGATCCGCAAGGGCGACATGAAG
>CAIMVC010000081.1 GCA_903844825.1 uncultured Burkholderiales bacterium
CGAGCGGCTTTGGATGATGCGGCCTTCGTGCTCGGTGATCGAACAAAAAGTACAGCCACCAAAGCAGCCGCGCATGATGTTGACGCTAAAGCGGATCATCTCCCAGGCCGGGATCTTGGTGGCGTGGTCGTGACTGCCGTTCTCGTCAGCGTAAGACGGATGCGGCGAGCGCGCATACGGCAGATCAAACACGTAATCCATCTCGGCCGTGGTCAGCGGGATCGGTGGCGGGTTGATCCAGACATCCCGGGCGGTGGCGCCCTCGCCGTGCGCCTGCACCAGCGCTCGGGCGTTGCCCGGGTTGGTCTCCAGATGCAGCACGCGGTTGGCGTGGGCGTAGAGCACCGGGTCGCTGCGCACCTGCTCATAAGAGGGCAGGCGAATCACCGAGCGATCTCGCGGCGGCACCTTGATCTTGCCCTGCATCGAGGGCAGGCTGGGGTTTTGCACAAAGGTCAGCGGTTTGATGGCCGGATTGGCCTGCGCCTTGCGCTGCGGCGAACCCGCGGCCTCGGCCTGGGCGGCCACACCCGCGGCCTCGTCTTCCCGGGCACAGCTGGCGCCCTGCTCCCGGGCCTGATCGGAAATCATCAGGTAAGGGTTGACATGCGCCTCGACCCTGCCCGGCGCGTCGACGTCGGTCGAATCAATTTCGAACCAGCCCTGGGCGCTCTCGTCGCCGCTGCGGCGGATGAACGCCGTGCCGCGAATATCGGTCATGCCGGCCACCGGCTCACGAGCCGCCAGCCGGTGCGCAATCTCCACAATCGCACGCTCGGCGTTGCCGTAGAGCAGCAGGTCGCATTTGGCGTCGATCACTACGCTGCGGCGGACCTTGTCGGACCAGTAGTCGTAATGCGCAATGCGGCGCAGCGAGCCTTCGATGCCGCCGAGCACGATCGGCACCTCTTTGTAGGCTTCGCGGCAGCGCTGCGAATACACCAGCGCTGCCCGGTCGGGCCGCTTGCCCGCCACGTCGCCGGGGGTGTAGGCGTCGTCGCTGCGAATTTTTCGGTCAGCCGTGTAGCGGTTGATCATCGAGTCCATGTTGCCGGCCGTCACGCCAAAAAACAGGTTTGGCCTGCCTAAGGCCATGAAAGCGTCAGCACTTTGCCAGTCGGGCTGGGCAATGAGGCCGACGCGAAAGCCCTGGGCTTCGAGCATCCGGCCGATCACCGCCATGCCAAAACTCGGGTGATCGACATAGGCGTCACCCGTAACGATGATCACATCGCAGCTGTCCCAGCCCAGGGCCTGCATTTCCTCGCGGCTGGTCGGCAAAAACCGGGCCGTGCCGAAACGCGCCGCCCAGTACCGGCGGTAACTGGTCAGCGGCTTGGCGGCACGCGCGAAAAAAGAGACATCAAGAGGGGCGTTCATGGCGGGCTCGGGTTAACCAGCCATTGTAGGGTTGCGCCTTCAAAACCGGGCAATACCGCCGCTATAACCCCAACCGGCCAGCTTGCCCTTGCACCTCAAGCGGCCAGCTTGGCCTTGGGCGCGATGATGTCCAGCGCATGGCGCAGCTGCTGCAAAGTGCGCGGCACCTGGTGCCATTTGTCCAGACCGAACAAACCCATGCGGAAGGTGCTGAAGTCGGCGGGTTCGTCGCACTGCAGCGGCACCCCGGCGGCGGTTTGCAGACCCAGCGCCAGGAACTTTTTGCTGTTCTGGATGTCAGGGTCGGTGGTGTAACTCACCACCACGCCGGGGGCTTCAAAGCCGGGCGCAGCCACACTGGGGAAGCCGTATTCCTGCAGCAAGGCGCGCACTTCGCGGCCCAGCGCCATCTGCTCTGCACGCACCTTGGCAAAGCCATAGGCCTCGGTTTCCAGCATGGCTTCTTGCAGGCGCTGCAGCGCGTCGGTGGGCAAGGTGGTGTGGTACATGTGGCCGCCGCCCTCGTAGGTCTCCATCACCTGCAGCCACTTCTTCAGGTCCATCGCAAAGGTGGTGCTGGTGGTGCCGTCAATCGCTTTGCGGGCACGCTCACTCAACATGACCATGGCACAGCAAGGCGAGCTGCTCCAGCCTTTTTGCGGGGCGCTGATCAGCACGTCTACTCCCGTGGCGTGCATGTCAACCCACATGGCACCCGAGGCGATGCAGTCGAGCACAAACAGGCCGCCCACCGCGTGCACAGCATCGGCCACGGCCTGGAGATAGTCGTCGGGCAGGATCATGCCGGCCGCGGTTTCCACATGCGGCGCAAACACCAGAGCAGGTTTTTCGGCCGCAATGGCGGCTTTGACTTCTTCAATCGGCGCAGGGGCCCAGCTAGCCTGCGAGCCGGCCGCAGTGCGGCGGGCCTTGAGCACGCTGTGGCTTTGCGGAATCTGGCCCATGTCAAAAATTTGTGTCCAGCGAAAGCTGAACCAGCCATTGCGGATCACCATGACATGCTGGCCGGTGGCAAACTGGCGCGCCACCGACTCCATGCCGAAAGTACCGCTGCCGGGCACCAAAGCCACCGAGTGCGCACCATAGACGATTTTAAGCATGCGCGAGATGTCGGTCATCACGCCGCCAAAGCGCTTGGACATATGGTTGAGCGCGCGATCGGTATAGACCACCGAGAATTCAAGCAGGCCGTCAGGGTCGATATGAGGTAGCAATCCGGGCATAGGACATCTCCATATTTTTTGATTCAAAGGCAAGAGCGTAACCCAAGGTCATGGGAAAGCGTGGCTCAAGGCTTCACAGGCCATCGCACGCAACGCGCGTTGCGGCGAATGTAAGTGGACCCTGACCCCAATTACGCACTGACCCCAATTACGCAATTACACCAAACACACACTTCAGCGGCTGTCAGGGCGACGGGCTTAGGCCCGGTATCGAGTCACCGAATTCGTCCCCATAGAGCGATCAGCGCCGACTCACCGCAGATCCGCCGTTTCCACGAACCGGCCTTTACGGGCGCTCAGCTCACCGCGCGAGAGCAAGGACATGCTTTGCAATATCTCGTGCGCCAGCACAGGCGGCGAACCCACCTGCGCCCCAGCGGTTTGCCCTGCGCGCAGCGCCAGCAAATGGTCGCGCAGCTGCGCATAAAAGAGCATGTAGTTGCCCGTCGCCAGCGGCGCCGGCCGGCTGATGCGTTGGCCGTCCTCGAAGGTGATCACCTCCCCCGGCTGCGCATCGTGGCCCCAGCCGGCCAGCGCCTGCAGCGAGGGGCGCTGCCCCGCCTTGAGCGCGTCTTCCTGGCTGTCCGTGCCCCACTTCACAAACGAACCCAGGGTGCCGTGGACCGCAAACCGGGGCGATCCGGCAGGCACGACGGTGCCGGCATGCAGCACGGCCCGAAGGCCCGGCCTGGCGCTGTCATAGCGCAGCACGGCGTGGAAAGCATCGTGCACCTCGGCCATGTCGCGCTGACAAGCCAGGTCCAGCAGCAAGTCGTCGGGCACACCAAAGAGTTGCAGGCACTGGTCCACCAGGTGCGAGCCCAGGTCCAGCCAGAGGCCCGAGCCGGGCAAGTTCTTGTCGCGCCAGCGGTCCAGCACCTGCGGCCGATAGCGGTCAAAGTGCGACTCGAAATGCACCACCCGCCCGAGCGTGCCGGCCTCGAGCACCTGCTTGAGCGATAAAAAGTCCGCATCAAAACGCCGGCTCTGGTAGAGCGTCAAGACCCGGCCCTGCGCCTTGGCCACCGCCAGCAGGTCTTCGGTTTCAGCCAGGGTTACGGTGCAAGGCTTGTCCACCAGCACATGCTTGCCGGCCAGCAGAGCGGCCTTGGCCAGGCCATGATGCGTCTCGTTGGTGCTGGCGATCACCACCAGTTCGATCGCCGGATCGGCAAAAACGGCCTCGGGGTTGGGCAGCACCGGCACGCTCGGCCAGTCGGCCCGGACGTCGTCGGGGCGACTGCTGCAAATGCTCAAGGCGATGCCGGGTACGCCGGCTATCACGGGCGCGTGGAACCAGCGACCGGCATTGCCAAAACCAATCAGGGCTGTCTGCAAGGCAGGGGTATCGGGGAATGGATGCGTCATGACCGAATCATCGCTCACTCGGCGCCCGACCCCACAGCTGAACGGCTGAACGGCTGAACCGCCGCAGTTCGTTCACGGACGCTAGCGCCTGTGATGGGCCGCGCTGGAGGCGAGACTTCTCGCTACGCCCACCGGCAAAAAAGTCGGCTTTTTCCTACAACGCCCTCAGGTTCGCCCCACGGCTGACCAGTCCGCCGGGCGCTAGGCTGGCAGCATGACAGGAGCGATACCGAGAGCCATGTTGACGATGATCCTGCCGGGCCTGCTGCTCGCCGGCTGCATCGACAAAGACGTGCCCAAGCCACCGCCCCGGGTGCCCAAGCCCAGGATCGACGCCACGGCCAGCGGACAGCCCGGACCACGCCAAAGCGATGGCAGCAGCACTTTGCAGGCGGCCGTCACGCCCCGCTCTGCTGGCCAGGCTCAGCGGCCACCCGCCACGTCGATCAGCGTGCCGTGAACGTAGCTGGACGTATCGCCGGCCAGCCACAAGACCACGTCCGCCACCTCAGCCGAATCGCCCGCCCGCCCCAGCGGCACGGCGGTCTTGGCCATGAGTTGCATCTTGGCGATGCCACCGTGCACGTCGTGAATATCGGTCGAGATCAGACCCGGGCGCAAGGCATTGACCCGAATGCCCTCGGGGCCGACTTCCTTGGCCAGTGCCAGGTTGAAGCTGTCAATCGCCCCTTTGGACGCGGCATAGGCCGCGCCGCCGCCCAGTCCACCCAGACGGGACGCGACCGAGCCCATGTTGATGATCACGCCGCCTTTGCCACCGTGTGCGGTTGACATCCGGCGCACCGCCTCACGCGCACAAAAAAAGGAACTGAACACATTGGCGCGAAACACGGCTTCAACGTTGTCATCGTCGACATCATCGACGCGAAAGTTGGCCAGAATGCCGGCGTTGTTGACCAGCACGTCCAGCGCGCCCCAGGCCGCGTCAAGCTCGGCGAACATGCGCCTGACCTGATCACGTTGCCCCACATCGGCCTGCAAGGCCATGGCCTGACCACCGGCATCGCGAATTTGCTGCACCACGGCGTTGGCTGCCGCATCACTGCGCAGGTAGTTCACGCCGACCCGGTAGCCGGACCGGCCGGCGAGCAAAGCCACTTGCGCGCCAATGCCACGGCTGGCGCCAGTCACCAGCATGGTTTTAAGGGTCATGCTCTTTACTCCGGCTGGATGTTGGCGTCTTTGACAATGCGCGTCCACTTGACGATCTCGGCGCTGATGAAGGCTTTGAGCTGCTCGGGCGTCATCGGCGTGGGCGACAGCCCGATGGTGGCCAGCTTGTCCTTCAGCTCTGGCTGAGCCAAGGCGTTTTTGACCGCCGCATTGAACTTGTCCACCACGTCACGCGGCAAGCCGGCCGGCCCGACAACAGCAAACCAGGCGGTGATGTCAAAGCCGGGCAACACCTCCGAGATGGCTGGCCAGTCAGGCACCAGTGCATTGCGTTTGGCCGAGGTCACCCCCAGCGCCCGCATGTTGCCGCCCTTGGCCTGCGCCATGGCGTTGCCGATGTCGACAAAGGTGAAGTCCAGCGTGCCGCCCAAGACGTCGTTGACCGCCAGCGGAATACCTTTGTAAGGAACCGACAGCGCATCAACGCCGGCGAGCTTGTTGAAAATGGCAATGCTGACCTGCGAACTCGACGAGCCGTAGCCGGCCGACACCTTGCCCGGTCGCTGCTTGATGTAGGCCACCAGCTCCTGCACATTGCGAGCAGGAAAGTTCGACTTGACCATCAGCACCAGCATGTTGTCGCCAATGGCGGCCAGCGGCGAAAAATCGGTATTGGGGTCGTAAGGGATTTTCTTGAGCAAGGCCACGTTCGAGGAAATGGCCGAGTTCGACGAAAACAACACCGTGTGCCCGTCCGGGGCCGAGCGAATCACGTCCATCGCTGCAATCGAGCCGCCCGCGCCGGGCTTGTTCTCGACGACAAAGGGCTGGCCCAGGGCCACACTGAGTTGCTGCCCCACCATGCGGGCCGCCAAGTCGGTGGCCGTTCCCGGCGGAAACGGCACCACCATGCGCACCGCGCGACTGGGGTAAGTCTGCGCCTGCGCGAGGGAGCCGGTCAGCGCGACCAGCGACAGGCCGATCGCCAGCACGCCGGCCTTGAGAAGTTCAGTGCGTTTGAGTGTCATGTTGTCTCCTTGTTGAGTTTGAGTGGCAGCAGTGCCGCGGGGATTTGGAGGGTCAGCGTCAGCAGGTGAAACGACAGCGACTTGCCGTGCATGTCCAGGTTCAGGGAATCGTTGACGCCGCCGTCGAGCACGTCGTCGAGCACAAAGTTCATGGCCGCCAGCTTGGGCAGCACATAGCGAATCACACGCGTCGGCCGCCGGTGCGAAAAATGGGCCGCCACCGCCGCCTCGGTGACCTGCTCAAGCAGCCAGGGGTAATGGACCGGGTCGTAGGCAATCAGGCTGATATTGGCGTGATTGCCCTTGTCGCCGGTTCGGGCGTGGGCCAGTTCATACAGTGTGATGTCTCTCATGGGCGCTTGTCCTCCGGGCTGGGCTGGGGGCTGGTGCGGCATGCCGGTCATGCCAGCAGGCTAAAGGAGGCGGGCAGCCGCTCGCGTGCAATCAGGCAGGAACGGAGCGACAGCCGCTGCCGGCGTGCCACCCGCACCCCGCCGCCGCCGGCCGGGCCACCGGTCCACAGCGCCGTCAACTCGCGCAGCAGGCGGTCAATGATGCGTACATCGGCATGCTGGCCGGCCACCCGCAGGCGGATGTCCAGGCTCTGCCCCACCGGCGTGTCGGCCAGCCTGCGGCCCTGGTCATCGCCCAGGATGCTGCACACCCCAATCAGGTCAAAACGCAGCGGCATGAATGCGCCCATGCGTTTTTGCATCACGTCCATGGCCAGCCGCGCCCGCGCCTGCGCATTCGGGCCGGCGTAGGAAATCTCGCCTTCACCGAACCAGCCGCCATCAAAAAAGACATTGGCCTTGAGCGTGGCCGTGCGCGGAAGGCCGCGCACCCCCGACAAACGCACGCGGTCCGGACCGACCTGCTCGACCAGCGCATCGGTGATGTCGGCCACCACGTCGGGCGTGATGTAGGCCGCCGGGTCGTGCAGCTCATAGAGCAGCTGCTCCTTGACGGTGCGCTCGTCGACCAGGCCGCCGGTGTGCGAGGCTTTGCTGACCACGCAGCTGCCGTCGCTGAAAATTTCGGCAATTGGAAAGCCAACATCCTCCAGACCCGGCACGTCTTTGAGGCCCGGATCGGCGAAATAGCCGCCCGTCATCTGCGCGCCACACTCGAGCAGATGACCGGCCATGGTGGCACCGGCCAGGGCATCCCAGTTGTCGGGAAGCCAGCCAAAATGCGCGATCGCCGGGCCCAGTGTCAGGGAGGGGTCGGCGACACGGCCGGTGACCACCACCTGAGCGCCCGCGCGAATGGCCTGCGCGATCTCGAAGGCGCCCTGGTAGGCGTTGGCGCAGACAAAATTCGCGTCATCAAAATCGTCGCCCAGGTGGTCGCGCACGATGGCACGGCCAGCAGCATCGGACAGGTCGTCCCCCTTGCACACGGCAATGCGAGGCGCGGCCAGACCCAGTTCGGCCGCCAGGCGCTGGATCAGTCGCGCGGCGCCGTCGGGGTTGGCGGCACCAAAGTTGCCCACGATGGTGATGCCGTGGGCCAGGCAATCGGCCAGCACGGGGCGCAATTCAAGTTCGAGCAAAGGCTCGTAACCCAGTTCAGGGTTGGCGCGCTTGCTCAGCTGCTGGGTGGCCAGCGTGCGCTCGGCGAGGTTCTCAAAAATCAGGGCGGCCGGCCCGCCACGCTCAATGAGCGTGCGAACCACGGGCGCACCGGCGTCCACCCGGTCCCCCGAAAAGCCCGCCGCACACCCGACTGCCAATGTTTGCATCGCATTCCTTCAATCTGTTGGGCGCCACTTTGCCGCAATAATCTATCTGGGTAAACTGAAATTATTGGATCGACTATGCGGTTTTATCAATGAATCTGTCGGGCCGGCTGATTGACGCTTTTCTGGCGCTGGAGGAAACCCGCCGCTTTGCACTGGCGGCGCAGCGCTGCCACCTGTCGGCGTCGGCCTTCAGTCAGGTGATCACCCGGCTGGAGGAAACCGTGGGCGCACGCTTGTTTGACCGCAACACGCGCCACGTCGACCTGACCCCTGAGGGCGAGATTTTTTCGCAGGGCGCGCACCGCATTGCCGCTGAAATAGCGGCCACCGCCCAGGAACTGCGCGACCGGGCCGCACGCAGCGTGGGCAAGGTCAGCATCGCCGCACCGCCGTCGCTGGCGGCTTCCTGGTTGCCGCAACGCATGGCGCAGTTTCGCGCCGACTACCCCGGCATCGCCCTGCGCCTGCATGACGTGGTGTCAGACCGCTGCCTGGACATGATCGCCCAGGGCGAGGTCGATCTGGGCCTGAACGCCCAGCCTGGCAACGAGCGCGAGTTCGAGTCGACAAAGCTCTTTGATGAACGGCTTTACGTGGTGTGCCCAAGCTCGGACGCGCTGGCAGAGCGCACTGAGCTGCGGCTGCGCGACCTGCGCGGCCGCGAGTTCATCCACACCGTGCGCAGCGGCAGCGTCTGGCAGCAGACCCAGCCCATGCTGCGCGACATCGGGGTGCGCGACAGCGGGCTGGAGGTAGCCCAGTTTGGCACCCTGGCCGGTCTGATTGCCGCGGGCTTTGGCATCAGCCTGGTGCCGCAGTTCGCCGTTCCCTTGTGCACAGCCCCGGGCATTGCCGCCGTGCTGGTGGCTGACCGCAAAGCCGTGCGCCCCATCTACATGGTCAAGCGGCGCCATCGCAGCCTGTCCACCGCCGCTGCAGACATGTGGCAGCGACTCAGCCAGAGCGCCGCCGTCTGATGCCGGCTTCGGCGCGCGGCGGTTGGCCATCAGAATCAAAAGCCGGTCAAATTCAGGGAAACGGCCAGGACCCGGCCAAGCCCTGACAAAAAGCTTAATAGAATGCATTGATACCGATCAGTAAGCCTGACCCACACCACAGCAGCCCGACCACCCCTCGTCGAGTTACCAGCCACGCAGAGAACAGGCAGCCGGGACCGACCGCGCAGCGGACGAGACTTCAACACATGCTCTGCATCCAAAACATCAGCAAGCGCTACGGCCCCCAGAAAGCCCTCGATCAGTTGTCGCTGGACATCAGACCCGGCGAGTTTTGCGTGCTGCTTGGGCCCAACGGTGCCGGCAAGTCGACCCTGTTTCAGGTCCTGACCGGACTGTTTTCCCCCGACGCCGGCGATGTTGAGTTGTTTGGCCTTTCCATGCGCCGGCACCCGCAGCAGGTGCTGGCACGCCTGGGTGTGGTGTTTCAGCAGCAGTCGCTGGACATGGACCTGTCGGTGTCCCGCAACCTGATGTTCCATGCGCAGCTGCATGGCCTGGTCTGGCGGCATGCGCAGGCCGAAGCAAAAACCCTGCTCGAGCAGCTCGGCCTGCCGCAGGCCTGGGACACGACCGTGAGGGCGCTGTCCGGGGGAAACAGGCGCAAGGTGGAACTGGCGCGCGCGCTGCTGCACAAGCCGGCCCTGATATTGATGGACGAGCCCACCGTCGGGCTGGACCCCAAATCCCGGCGAGACCTGCTCGAGGCCATCACCCAGCAAGTTCGCGGTCATCAACGCATGGTCTTGTGGGCCACCCACCTGGTGGAGGAGACCCTCCAGGCCGACAGGGTACTGGTTCTCAACCGTGGCCAGCTGGTGGCTGACGGCTCACCCGAGGAGGTGCGCCAGCAGTTGGGCGCGGCCACGCTGGAGCAGGGCTTCATCGAGATCACGCAAACAGCCCGCAGCCCCGGCAACCCGCAAGCAAAGGAGATCGTGTGAGCCCTTTCAGAGTCAGAGTCGCCACTTCCGTTGCCCTGCTGACCGGCCTGATGGCCGCAGTCCCGGCGTTGGCCCAGTCCCTGGCCTGGGTTTCCAGCGAAAAAGACAATGCCATCACGCTGGTCGATCTGGCCACCGGCAAAGTCAGCGCTAGTGTGCCCACCTGCAAGCGCCCGCGCCACCTGCAGCTGAGCCCCGATCGCAAGCAGCTTCTGGTGGCCTGCAGCGACTCGAACGCCGCCGATGTCATTGACGTGGCGAGCCGAAAATCCGTGCGTCAGTTGCCTTTGGGCGACGCCCCTGAAATTTTTGATATCGCCCCGGACGGAAAAACCTTGTACGTGTCCAACGAGGACGACGCCGAGCTGAGCTTCATCGACGCACTCAGCGGCAAGAAACTGGCACAGATCAAGGTGGGAAAGGAGCCCGAAGGCGTGAAGGTGTCGGCCGACGGTAAGACAGTTTTTGTGACCTCTGAGGTCGCCAACATGGTGCACGTGATCGATGTGGCGAGCAAAAGCATCCGCAAAAGCATCACGGTGGGCGCACGCCCCCGGCGCTTTGCGATCACGCCAAATGCCCAGGAGCTGTGGGTCACCAATGAACTGGCGGCTAGCATCAGCGTGATTTCGCTCAAGGATTTCAGCGTCGTGGCCACCATTGCGCTCCAACTCAAGGGCGCCCGCGCCAGCGACATCACACCCGTGGGTCTGACCATGACCCGGGACGGCAAGCGCGCCTACGTCACGATGGGTCGCGCCAACCATGTGGCCTTCATTGACGTGGCCAAACGCGAAGTCACGCAGCAGGTGCTGGTGGGCAAGCGCCCCTGGAGCCTGGCCCTGAGCGGCGACGAGTCGCGGCTTTATGTGGTCAACGGTTTGTCAGACGACCTGACCGTAATCGACACTGCCAAAGCCAAGGCCCTGCAAAGCATTGCGGTGGGCCGGGTTCCGCACAGCGTCGTGCTGACAAACTAAATGGCGCAGCTGACCTTGACACCCCCCTCCCAGCATCGGGCCTACGGGCTGCTGCGCCGGGTGCTCGGCGCCGGCCTGCTGGCGCTGTCTTCGGCAGCGGCGATGGCGGCCACCTGGAGCGTCACCGTTTTGGAAGAAAGCAACGCGCCAGACCTCGAAAAAACACGCCTGGAGCGCGCCTACCTGGGGCACCCCGGCGGGCCGGCTGCCGACGGCTGGAGCCTGGGCCTGGAAGACACCGAGTTCGAACTTGAGGCCCATAAAACCAAAATCAGCTGGAAAGTCCAGAGCGCAGCCAGCCTGGAGGCGGCAAGGGCCGCAGCCCAGCAGGCCGAAAAGGCAGGCCACCAAGCGCTGGTGGCCAATTTGCCCGCAGGCTGGCTGGCAGCCGTTGCTGCGGCCGTGAAGATTCCGGTCATCAATGTCGGGGCCGGGGCCGACAGCTTGCGCGAGGCGCAATGCCAGCGCCACCTGCTGCACACCGTGCCCAGCGAGCGCATGCGCACCGACGCGCTGGCGCAGGCTTTGGTGGCGCGCAAGTGGTCGCAGGTGCTGTTGCTCGCCGGCACCAGCGCCGAAGACCTTGTCCGGGCCGCCACCGCTCAAGCCAGCTTGCAGCGCTACGGCCTGAAAGTCGTGGCGCAGCGGCCCTTCAAGCAGACCGCCGATCCGCGCGATCGCGACCTGGCCAACCCCAGGCTGCTGACGGCCGGACTGAGCTACGACGCCGTCTGGGTGGTAGACAGCTCGGGGGAGTTTGCCCGCAGCCTTGGCTACAGCCTGCAGGCGCCCAGGCCCGTGGTCGGCGATGCCGGCATGGTCGCAGTGGCCTGGCACGCGCAGTACGAGCGTTACGGCGCACCGCAGGTGTCACGCCGCTTTGCCAAAAATTTCAAACGCCCGATGACGCAGCAAGACTGGGCCAGCTGGATGGCGGCAAAAGCCATCAGTGTGGCCGCTGCCAGCCTGGGCAAAGCCGACGCACCTGCCCTGCTGCAGGCCCTGAATCAGCTCAGCCTTGACGGCTCCAAGGGGGTGTCCATGCAATTCCGGCCCTGGGATGGCCAGTTGCAGCAAACCCTGCTGCTCACCGATGGCCAAGGCGTGCTCGGCCTGGCCCCGGTGGAGGGCGTGCTCCACCCCCGCAACGCCCTGGACACTCTGGGCGCGGACAGCGGCGAAAAGCGCTGCCCCAGCCGCCTCTGAAGACCGCCTCTGATGCACCTCTTGAGCTTAGCAGTCGATCCCGGCTTCAATACCGCAGGCACCGAATGACCGCACCCACCCTCACGCCCGCGGCTGACCCCGCGCTGCGCCACACCGGCTGGCGCCACGCACTGCTGGCCCTGCAAGCTATCACCGGACGGGAGCTGTTCAAGTTCTCGCGACAGTACGGGCGTCTGCTGTCCGCGCTGGTACGCCCCTTGCTGTGGCTGGTGGTCTTTGCCGCCGGCTTTCGCAACGTCTTTGGGGTGTCGGTGGTCGAGCCCTACGACACCTACATCACCTATGACGAGTACATCGCTCCCGGCCTGATCGGCATGGTGCTGCTGTTCAATGGCATGCAGTCCTCGCTGGCCATGGTCTATGACCGCGAGATGGGCCTGATGCGGCTGCTGCTCACGGCGCCGCTGCCGCGCTGGTGGGTGCTCGCTTGCAAGCTGATTGCCACCACCGTGCTGTCGCTGATCCAGGTGCTGGCCTTTGTGATCGTCGCAGCCTTGCTGGGTACCCAGTTGCCCGTGCTGGGCACGCAGTCGGCGCATGTGCTGCTGGCGCTGGTCAGCGCCGCACTGATGCTGGGCGCCATTGGTTTGCTGCTGAGCGTGCACATCAAGCAGCTGGAGAATTTTGCCGGCACCATGAACTTCGTGATCTTTCCCATGTACTTCATTTCCACCGCGTTGTATCCGCTGTGGAAACTGCAGGAGTCAGGCGCCGAGTGGGTCTACCAGTTGGCTCGCTTTAACCCCTTTAGCCTGGCCATTGAGTGGATTCGTTTTGCGCTGTACGGCAAAGACCCGGGCTTTGCGCCCTGGGTGGTGCTGGGCACCTTGCTACTGTGTTTTGGCCTGGCCTGCTGGGGCTATGACCCGCAGCGCGGTTTTGGTGCGCTCAACAAACGCGGTGGCGGGCCAGCCTGAGACACGCATCTGCCCGCCGTTTTCCGGCATTAGCCTGGCGCCTTCCAGATAGGACCTATGAAAAAATCGAATTCCAGCAACCGGCGTGAATGCCTGGGCAAACTGGCCAAGCTGGGCAGCCTGCTGGCGCTAGCACCGGCCCTGGCTGCCACCGCTGCCGGGGCTGACGAGCCGGCTTATCCGCTGCGGTCGATCACGCTGATCGTGCCCTGGCCGGCGGGCGGCTCGACCGACATTTCGCTGCGCATTCTGGCCGATGAAGCCAGCAAGCGTCTGGGCCAGCCGGTGATCATCGAAAACCGTCCGGGCGCCGGCGGCAGCATGGCCATGCCCATCTTGCAAAATGCCAGGCCCGATGGCTACACCCTGGCCCAAATGCCGCAGCCGGTGTTCCACATTGCGCACCGTCAAAAAGTGCTCTGGGACCCGCTGCGCGACACCACCCCGATCCTCCAGATTTCGGGCTACACCTTCGGCATCGTGGTGCCGGCGACCAGTCCGTTTAAAAACATGGCCGACATGCTGCAGTGGGGCCAGTCCAACCCCGGGCAACTCACCGTGGGCTCCAACGGCATCGGCACCACACCACACACGGCCATGGAAGAGCTGATGGAGCAGCAAGGCATCAAGTATGTCCATATCCCCTACAAGGGCACCACCGAACAAATGCTGGCCGTGTCATCGGGGCAGCTGATGGTGGGCGTCAACTCCACCGGCTTTGCGCCCTATGTTGAAACCGGCAAGCTGCGCTTGCTCGCCACCTTCGGGGAGCGCCGTAGCAAACGCTGGCCCGAATCACCGACCATGAAGGAGTTGGGCCTGGGCGTGGTGGCCATGTCACCTTATGGCATCGTCGGCCCCAGGGGCGTACCCCCCCAAATCGTGCAGGTGCTGCATGCGGCGTTCAGGTCAGCCATGAACGAGCCGGTTCATCGCAACGAAATTGCCAAGTACGACCAGGAACTGGCCTACCTCGGCCCGGAAGACTATGGCCGCTTCATGCGCGACGCCTTTGCCACTGAAAAACGCGCGGTGGAGCGTCTGACGCAGCTCAAGCGAGCGCCCTGAGCGAGCTCAGGGCAGCCCTCCGATACCTCCGGGCGAACGGTGTGCAAGGTGTCCCGCCGTGCCTTGCCCTGTTCGGGCTGAGCCTGTTGAAGCCGCGCGCCCTTGCCGGTGCAGCACGGCACAGGCCAACGCAGTGCTCGTCAGGCGCGCGGTTTTTCGAATGAATAGCGCAGCTGCAGGCTGATGGCGCGCGGCGCACCCGGCGCGTAGAAGGTCGAGTGCACGAGCGGGTAATCACCGGCAGCCGACTGACCCAAGGGCCTGGCGACAAACTGCCCCTTGGCATCGAAACCATTGGGGCCCAACTGCGCCGCGGTGTTGTAACGCGTGTCAAACAAGTTGCTCAGCTGCACGGCCAGTTGCCACTGCGGCGCGAGGCGATAGCCGCCGCCGAGATTAAAGGTCACATAACCAGCGCTGCGGCCTGGCCCGAAATACGTGCGGCCATCGGCTTGATGGGCACCGTTTTCATTGCCACGTGCCAGGGCGCCCGACATGGCCAGCGCGCTGCCATGCAAGGTGAAGGCCGGCGACAACGCTGCGTCGGCAAAGAGCTTGAACATCTGGCGCGGAATCAGGGGAATGCGGTCACCTGGCCGGATGCTGATGCTGCCGTCCAGCCCGGGCGCAACCGCTGCGGCGCTGCTGTTGCGACTATTGCTGCTGCCGTTGACGCTCTCGGCCGTTTGGTACGTCGCATCAAGCCAAGTGTATTGGGCCCCGAGCTCAAACCTGCCCGCCTTGCCACTCACGCCCAGCTCCAGCCCACGCCTGCGCGTGACGCCAAAGTTCTTGAAGTAGCCAAAACCGGCCTGGTCGTCGGCCACAAACAAAATGTCATCCCGGTTATCGGCACTGAAAACGCCCACGTTCCAGCGCGTACCGGCTCCCGCATGGCCACGCACGCCGGCTTCCAGCGTACGCGTGATGACTTGCCGCAGCGGCGGGTCGCCCGCCATCGCGTTGGGTAACTTGCAAGGTTGGTCGGGATTGGCACAACCGAGCTCAATCGCTGTGGGTGTGCGACTGCTCTGGCTGTAGCCGGCATAGGTATTGAGGCTGCGGGTCGGGCTGTAGGTCAACCCGAGCGCGGGATTAAAGCGCGAAAACGAATGCGCCCCACTGAGCGAGGCGCGGTCTGCGGCCTCATGCAGTTGGTCCTGGTTGACTATCGAAGTTTTGTTGTGACGCCCCGACACGGTCAGGGCAAGCCTGTCGTTGAGCCAGACCGTGTCGCTGGCCAACACACTCCAGGTGTGCGCCCGCCCGCTCAGGTTGACCCGGCTGTCCAGCGGAACGCCGTCGATGTTGCCGCCCGTCGTGCCATCGGCAAACGCGTTGATGCCGGCGACGCTGCGATCAGGCCGCAGATAGCCCAGCTCGGTGGTCTGCGAAAACCGGATGCTACTGCCATCGTAGCTCCCGCCTAAAACGAACTGGTTTCGCTTGCCCCCAAGGTCGCCGAGCCAGGTCAACTGGCCAGACACGCCGTAGTTGGTTTGCGCTGTCTGCGTGCGGTTAATCAGCGCATTGCATTTTTCGCCTGGCTCACCGGGGTCCGCCGGATCGCTCACCTGCAGCGCCTGGGCCAGGCAGCGCCAAAAAGGAAAAGGCGTGTTCGCCGCCGTGGCGCCGCTGGTGGGAAAGCCACGGTAACCGGCGGCCGCCAGCGCGGCCTGATCGGCGGGGCTGGGCTGGTACACCGACTGGTCGAGCGAGCCTTCGTTGATGTCGCCGTTGTAGCTGGAGCTCCTGATTTTTCGGTAATGTAAATTGCCTGAAAACAGCAGATTGTCATGCACCGCATAGCTGGCCGACAGGTTCAGCATCGTGGAGCGGTTTTGCGTGATGTCGGGCTTGGTGTAGACGCTGGCGCGGTCCAGCGCCAGCAATCCTTGCTCCTGCAAACCGTTGCCGCTGAGCTGGTTATCGGCGTGCGCCAGCGTCAGCTTGAGGTCACTGCGGGCATCGCTCCAGCCCAGCTTGCCAAAGAGCTGGCGCAGGTCCGACGGCGAGTCGTCACGCCAGCCCCTGTCCCTGAACTGGTTGCTGGTGACGAACCAGTTCAGCCCCTTGTCATTGAAGCCGCCGTGTTCAAACTCCAGACCGCGCCGTGCATGCCCGCCCATGGTGCTCGTCAGCGCCGTGCCGGGATCGGTTTTTCCGTCCTTGGTCTGCAGCGACAAGGCACCGCCCAGCGTATTGAGACCAAACAGCGGGTTGGAGCCAGGCATCAGCGTCATGGACGCAACCGCCGAGCGGGGAATCAGGTCCCAGCTGACCACGTCGCCAAAGGGCTGGTTCATGCGCACGCCGTCCATGTAGACCGACAGGCCCTGCGGTGTGCCCAGCAATGGCGAGGCTGTGTAGCCGCGGTAGTTCACATCCAGCTGGTAGGGATTGCCTTGCATCTCATTGACATGCACGCTGCCGAAGCGCCGGTTCATGAAGTCACCCAGATCGCTGGCGCCACTGGCCCGGATGTCTCGGCTGATGGCGCTCTGCACCGGGGACGCCAACTCCTCGAGCGGCTGACCCAGGCCCGGCAAGGGGGTGCTGCCGATGACCGTGACGGGAGCCAGGGCGGCACCCGCCTCGGCGGCCTGGGCGCAGGCCCACGGCAGGGCGCCGATCCAGGCGGCGGCAAGCAGCCTGACGATGGACTGCGGCGCAGCAGACCAACGCTCGCCCGCCCTGGCCATGACCGTCACCACCCGCGACAAGACCCAACCCGACTCCTGCAAACTCGACTCCTTTGTTTTATCGTTTTTTTCTGCAGCCCATTTAGGTGACCTGCTATGGCGCGTAACTGCCGCAACCATTGTCCAAAGCAGCGCCTAGGTGAACAAGGGAAAAACTCCCGCCCCGCCTTTCGTGCGCGATAAAGCGCACGATCGGGCGCGCGATAAGCGATAAGCTACGATCCGGCCGCCACGCCAGCAGCCGCTGGCAGCGCCCAGGACCCGGGACGAGGGCGACCGTATTGACCAGCCTCATGAAAAATTCACCGCCGCCCTCCTCCCTGCGGCAGGCCTGGACGGACCTGGCACTGATCGCCCTGGCCGCCCTGCTGTGCTTCGTGATGTCATCGCAACTGGAGCTGTCAGAAAAACTGACCGCCTTTTTCATACGTCACGAATCGTGGCAGCTCGATGAGTGGCCGCTAAGCTTGCTGGTTTTTTCGCTGGGGCTCTGCTGGTTCGCCTTCAGGCGGGCGCACGAGGCACATCGCGCGCTGACCGAGCGCCAGTCGGCCGACGAACAGGTGGCCGAGCTGTTGCGCCGCAACCGGGACTTGTCACAGCGGCTGATTCTGGTTCAGGAAGACGAGCGCCGCGCGCTGGCGCGTGAACTGCATGATGAGTTTGGCCAAAGCTGCACGGCCATTCGCACCGACGCCAATTACATCTTCCATGCGCGGCCTGGCGACGACGCCGGCATCCTGGCCAGCGCCCGCCGCATCGACCACACGGCACACCACCTGCACGCCTTGTGCAGGGGCATGCTGGCACGCCTTCGGCCGCCAGCGCTGGACAGCCTCGGCCTGACTGCGGCCTTGCAAGAGCTTTGCGAATCCTGGGAGGAGCAAACCGGCGTGGCCTGCCATTTTTTCCCGCAGGACGTCCCGCTTGAGGTCAGCGACGCCATCGCCGTGACCTGCTACCGGCTGGTTCAAGAAGCGCTGACCAACGTGACACGCCACGCCGGGGCGAGCCAGGTGCGAATTGACCTTGGCCGTAGCGCCGACGCAGGCTCTGTCAAGCTCCGGATTGAAGATGACGGCTGCGGGATGACCGCCCCGCAGGCCTTCACTTCGGGCCTTGGGATTGTGGGCATGCGCGAGAGGGTAGCGGCCCTGCATGGCGAGATCAGCCTGGCGCCAGCGACGAGCCACGGGCTACGCATTGAGGCCACATTGCCACTGAACGGGCCCGCCGCATGATTCGCGTCTTGCTCGTCGACGATCACCCCGTGGTCCGGTCGGGCTACCAGCGCCTGCTCGAACAAGCTGGCGACATCGCCGTCGTCGCCGAGGCCGGCGACGCGGACACCGCTTACGAAGCCTGTGTGAGACTCGGCCCTGACGTCTGCATTACCGACCTGTCCCTGCCCGGCACGGGCGGCCTGGCGCTGATGCGCAGGGTCCTGCAAAGCAAGCCCGACGCCAAAGTACTGATCTGCAGCATGCACGACGCCCCTCAGATGGTCAGGCGCGCACTGGAGGCCGGCGCACTGGGTTTTGTCAGTAAAAACGCCTCCCCAGACAGCTTGCTGGCCGCCGTCAGGGCCACATACGAGGGCCGACGCTACCTCAGCCCGAATTTTTCGCCGTCCCTGATGAGCCACCAACCCGACGCCGAAGCCGCCCGCCTGAGCAGCCTGACGCCGCGCGAGTTCGAAATTTTCAGGCTGCTGGCCAGCGGCAAATCGCCCGCCGAGTGCGCAGCACTTTTGGCACTGAGTTCGAAAACGGTCGCCAACAACCAGACCCTGATCAAGGAAAAGCTGGCGGTCAGCACCTCAGCTGCCCTGGTCCACCTGGGCCTGCGCCACGGCATCATCTGGCCGAACGCCTGAGCGCAGAGCGACCCAAACGCTCAACAACCCCACAAAAAGCAAGGGTAATTACCGAGACCGGTGGACCCTCAGGTTACCTAAGATGTCCCTCAAGGATACCGGCCGGTATCCATATCTTCTTTTTGGTAAAAGTATGTCAATTTCAGAAGTACTTTCACCAAACCGGACACCTCAAACACAATAAAAGTCGTCGGAAACCGGAGAAAGCGATTAAAA
>CAIMVC010000082.1 GCA_903844825.1 uncultured Burkholderiales bacterium
ATAATCAGGCCAGCGGCCAAAGCGACGAGACCGAGAACTTGTTCCATTTAGAGCTCCTATGGATTAATTTAACTAACTAACAAAAAAATAAAACCGAAACCAGATCGACCCACACCCGAGCATCAATGATGATCGTGTGCCTGACCGATGTACACCAACGTCAACATCATGAAAATAAAAGCCTGCAACGTGATGATCAAAATGTGGAAGATGGCCCAGATGCTGCCGGCGATGATCTGCCCGATTGGCAGCAAGACACCCGACAAGGACAAGGCAGCCGTGCCGCCCATGAGCGCAATCAGCATGAATACCAACTCGCCGGCATACATATTGCCAAACAGTCGCATGCCATGAGAAACCGTCTTGGCAGCAAACTCGATCATCTGCATGACAAAGTTGACAGGCCAGAGAATCGGGTGATTACCGAAAGGCGCGGTAAATAGCTCATGAATCCAGCCACCAGCGCCCTTGACCTTGATGTTGTAGAACACACACATCACCAAGACCGATACCGACAGACCCAGCGTTGTTGACAGGTCCGCCGTGGGAACCACGCGCATGTAAGCATGGTGCGGGTCATGGCCTGCGGCGCCATAAATGGCCTCCCAGACTTTGGGCAGGAAGTCGACCGGCAGCATATCCATGGCGTTCATCATGAAAATCCAGACAAACACGGTCAGCGCCATAGGCGCTACCAGTTTGCGGCTTTGAGCGTTATGAATGATGCCCTTGGCCTGGCTGTCGACCATCTCCACCAAAATTTCAACAGCCGCCTGGAACCGACCCGGCACACCAGCAGTTGCCTTCCTGGCCGCCAACCACAGGAACAGACTGCCAATGACGCCCAAAGTCACAGCCCAAAATATCGAGTCCAGGTTGTAGACCGAAAAATCGATCACACCACTCATCGGCTTGTTTTGCCAATGCGTCAGGTGGTGCCCGATGTATTCGCCAGCGGTAGGTCCGTTTGCAGCTGCCATCTGTCTACTCGTCTTTGGTTAAATTCAATGCCCTGGACGACGCGCGGACTTCAGCCACAACACCACCCAGACCACCTTCATCGTCACAATCAGGCCTGCCAACATGGCAGGCCAACTCAAATTCTCAATCCATCTCGGCGCCGCAAACAACATCGCGATCGTCAAGCCAATCTTCACCATCTCCCAGAGGAAGAAGCCCGCCACAGCCGAACCGGCGTTGATCGAAGCCACCTTGCTGGTCAAGCCGCGCGCAAAAATCGCACCCGGAATAACCACTGCCATGGCCCCGTACATCACCGACAAAGCCACCTGACTTTTACCCGTGAAGCCCCAGGCCACACCTGCTGCCAAAAGACCTGCAAGCAACTGACCCACAAGCACCGCCCACACTGAAATCGAGGGGCTGTCCTGCCTGAGCTGCTGCGCCTGCTCCCGCGTCAAAGGCTTGAATTTCGGCTCATCGTCCTCAGTTGCATCAAGGCTATGGGCGCCTGGGCTTGGCGTTCTTGTCATTGTGATCACCAGAGGTTACGCCAAGGATTCAAACCGCCCACTTAGCAAAGCCCCTTATTATACGTAGAAACCCCTGCTTCTCGTCAAGACCCCCACGGAATCATTTGGGGGCCAACTTCAAGCGGGGCTCACGATCCAACACTTCAAGGACTTGTCCCAGCGGAGCAGCCGCGGTCAAGCCCCATCCAACCAAGACGCCGATATGCACGCCCTGATGAAATTTTTCCACCTGACCGGCGCCATTGTCTGGCTAGGCGGCGCCTGCTTCATGCTCTGGGCCCTGCGCCCGACCCTGCATGCCCAATTGGAACCGGCCCAGCGCCTGCCACTGGTGAGCGCTGTGATGGCGCGGTTTTTCCAATGGGTCTGGTTGTGCATCGGGGTGCTGCTGGCGACAGGTCTGGCCATGATGCTGCCAGTTGGCATGAAAGCCGCGCCGCTGGGTTGGCACATGATGCTTGGCGTGGGGCTGCTGATGTTTGCGCTGTTCGGGCATCTTTACTTCGGTCCCTTTCGGCGCCTGCGACAGGCCGTGGCAGCCGGCAACTGGCCCGAGGGCGGTCGACGCGTCGGGCAAATTGTCACGCTGGCCCAAGTCAATCTGGCACTGGGCGCGCTGGCGATTGCCGCGGTAGTCTTTTTGGTCTGAGCGCGGTTCGCAGACCGTTTATTCTTTTGTCCTTTTATTCACTTCCTCAGCGCTATTGATATTGAGCGTCCCACCCAAGAACGCCGCACCATGACCATCACTGAGCCTTCCTCTGAATCACCCCCCGCTCGCCAGGAGTCGCTGATCGAGTACCCCAGCTTGTTTCCCATCAAGGTCATGGGCCTGAAGGTCGACGGCCTGGTGCATACCGTGTCGGCCATCGCGCGCGAATTTGACCCCGCCTTTGATGCAAGCACCATCGAGTTACGCGAGAGCAAAGGCGGAAAGTACCTGGGCGTGACCGTCTCCATCACCGCCACCAGCCGTGAGCAGCTCGACGAGCTTTACCGGACGCTGTCCACGCATCCGATGGTCAAGGTTGTTCTCTAAACGTAAACGCCGGTCATGACGATCTCGCTGCGGCACCTGGGTCGAGTCGACTACGCGCCCACCTTCAGCGCCATGCAGGCCTTCACGGCCGAACGCCAGGCCCAGGACACCGACGAACTCTGGGTCTGCGAGCATCCCCCTGTCTTCACCCAGGGCGTCGCGGGCCGGGCCGACCACGTACTGGACGCGGGCGACATTCATGTCGTGCAAAGCAACCGCGGTGGCCAGGTCACTTACCACGGCCCGGGGCAGGTGGTGGCGTACCCACTGATCAACCTTCAACGGGCCGGCTACTTCGTCAAGGAGTACGTCTACCGCATTGAGGAATCGGTGATCCGCACGCTGGCGCACTTTGGCGTGACCGGCCACCGTGTCAGTGGCTCGCCCGGCATTTACGTGCGGCTCGGCGATCCGTTTTCACACGCGGCCCTGTCCGGCCCGTCGGACCCGGCCGATCCCTTCCGCGGCCTGGGAAAGATCGCTGCGCTGGGCATCAAGGTCAGCCGGCATTGCACTTACCATGGGCTCGCCCTGAACGTCGCCATGGACCTCGAACCCTACTCGCGTATCAACCCCTGTGGCTACGCGGGACTGGCCAGCGTCGACCTTTCTACAATCGGCGTGCAGACCACATGGCGGGAAGCGGCCGAGGTGCTGGGTGGCAAGCTCATCACGTACCTCGCGCCCTGACGCGGCACCCGTCCAACAAGGAAAATCACATGAGCAGCCCCGAAGTCGGCAACCCCACCGTCCGCGAAGTTCAAAGCCAGGAAAACTACAACCCGCTGGCCAAGCAGAAAGCCGCCGCCAAGCTCTCACGCATTCCCGTCAAGGTCGAGCAGGCCGAGGTACTCAAAAAGCCTGACTGGATTCGGGTCAAGGCGGGTAGCCCCAGCACGCGCTTTTACGAGATCAAACAGGTCTTGCGCGAGAACACGCTCAACACCGTCTGCGAGGAGGCTAGCTGCCCCAACATCGGCGAATGCTTTGGCAAG
>CAIMVC010000083.1 GCA_903844825.1 uncultured Burkholderiales bacterium
CTTTTCGGTCTGGGAAAACGCGATGGCTGGAATGCCGAACAGATACCCTTCCATGGCGGCACCGACGGTGCCCGAGTAAATCGTGTCGTCACCCATATTGGCGCCGTTGTTGATGCCCGACACCACCAGGTCAGGGCGGTAGCCCAGCAGGCCGGTCAGGGCAATGTGAACGCAATCGGCCGGGGTGCCATTGACGTAGCGAAAGCCGTTGGCGGCCGTGTGCACGTACATGGGGGAGTGCAGGGTCAGTGCGTTGGACTTGGCGCTGTTGTTTTGCTCGGGCGCCACCACCTCGACGTCGGCGATGCCTTTGAGCGCCTCATAAAGCGCCACGATACCGGGGGCCTGGTAGCCGTCGTCATTGCTGATCAATATTTTCATGCGGCAATTCTACGGTCCCCCCTGCGACAGACATGGCTTTAATTGCGTCAGCGCCCAGCCCAGAGATGCGCCAGCATTGCCTATGATCAGGCGTCGCCGCACTGGCAAGGCGGGCAAAGTCGCGGTAATTCGCGGTCATTCGCGACAAAGACCATAGGTCACCTTTGAGAACAACTCCTGAAAGACATTTCTATGCAAGCCTGGCTTTGTGAAAACCCCGTGGGCGTCGAGGCCCTGACCTGGCAGAGCCTGCCCACACCCGAGCCCAAGGCCGGTGAGGTGCTCATCGAGATCAAGGCGGCGAGCCTGAATTTTCCCGACCTGCTGATCGTGCAGAACAAATACCAGATGAAGCCCGCCCTGCCCTTTGTGCCGGGCTCCGAGTACGCCGGCGTAGTCGCCGCGCTAGGCGAAGGCGTGACGCATTTGCAGGTCGGCCAGAGCGTGGCCTGTTTGTCCGGCACCGGCGGCTTTGGCACGCACACCGTGGCGCCGGCGGCCATGTGCATGCCCTTGCCCGCTGGCTTTAGCCACGTGGACGCGGCCGCTTTCATCATGACCTATGCCACCTCACACCATGCCTTGCTGGACCGGGCGCAGCTCAAGAGTGGTGAAACCGTGCTGGTGCTGGGCGCTGCCGGCGGCGTTGGCACTGCGGCCATTCAAATTGCCAAGGCCCATGGTGCGCGCGTGATTGCCGCCGCCTCGAGCGACGAAAAATGTGCGCTGTGCCTGTCCATTGGGGCCGACGCCACGATCAACTACAGCCGCCAGAACCTGCGCGACGAGATCAAGCAACTCACCGCCGGCCGGGGCCCTGACGTGATTTACGACCCGGTGGGTGGCGACCTGGCCGAGCCGGCCTTTCGCTCCATCGCCTGGCGCGGGCGCTACCTGGTGGTCGGCTTTGCTGGCGGTCCGATTCCCAGCCTGCCACTGAACCTGACCTTGCTCAAGGGCGCGTCGCTGGTCGGCGTGTTCTGGGGTGACTTTGCCCGGCGCGAACCCCAGGCTCAGGCCGCCATGATGGCCGAACTCGCCCAGTGGTACGCCGAAGGAAAAATCAAACCGGTGATCGACCAGACGATGCCCATGAGCGAGCTCAAGGCCGCCTACGCCCACATGGGATCGCGCGGTGTCAAGGGCAAACTGGTGATGGTCAATTAGCCGGCTGCCCCGCGTGCCTTGGCAGGCAGCGCAAGCTACACCCGAAATGCCTCACGGAGACAGTCGCTGCGTCGTCCACCGACTTCGCGCCAACGGCCAGAGCCGACAGGAAGATCAGGCAGGCCCTGGCTCTCCGACTTCGTCAGCGCCCGCTGGGTGAACACCTCCGTGCAGCTGCGCGTCGCCGGAGCGATGTTCGCGCATCAATTCGGAAACAACTTGTTCAATGTGCAATCTGCTGGGCCTGGCCCGAAGGATTTCCTCTTGCAGGAGCTCGAGTGCGCTGACCTCATTTTGTTGAGCTTTGGACCCCATGCACCCCCCTTATTTGCCGCTATTGCGACAGTTCACATTCTGAAGATATTTGAACCTGAAATAAGATTAAAGTCGACGAACTATTAGAAAATGATCGCTATCACTCGGAGAAATGTGTTGGACAACATCGACCTACGCCTGCTGCAGCTGTTCGAGGAAATCCACAAGACGGCCAGCCTCTCCAAAGCGGCGAACAAACTCGGCCTGACCCAGCCCGGTGCCAGCTTGGCGCTTGGACGGCTTAGAAGGCATTTTGGCGACCCACTGTTTGTTCGGACACCGGCGGGCATGAAGCCTTCGCAGCTGAGCCTGAACATTCTTCCAAATGTCACCGAGTCCATCGCTGCCGTCCGGGCAACGCTCGAGTTTCGCCAAGAGTTTTCACCCAAGGAGTCACGCCGAACCTTTCACCTGAGCATGACGGAGCTGGGGCAGTTGTGCCTGCTACCGTCGCTGCTCAGCTGCCTGAGCGAGTTGGCACCGCAGGTCTGCCTTGACGTGGCCACGCTCAACAGTGAAATTCACAGCGACCTGGCCGCCGGGCTGATTGACATCGCCATTGGCGTGCTTGAGCCGATGCGGGAGCACTTGTACCAGCAGGCGCTTGGTGACGCGCCTTTTGTGGTTGTTGCACGCAAGGCGCACCCCCGAATTGGCGAGAGCATCACGCTGAGCCAGTACCAGCTGGAGTCGCACGTGCTGGTGACGACGTTCGCCAACGGCACACGCCTGGCCAACAAAGCTATTGAGGACCTGGGACTGGTGCGCAAGGTGGTGGCGCGGGTGCCCAACCTGACATCGCTGTCGGCCATCCTGAGCTCAACCGATTACATCTGCACGCTGCCGCAGCGGGTCGGAGACGTGATGACGAAAACAGCTGAACTCAAGACGGTGACCCCGCCCTTTGCGATTCCCGGCATGGTGTCAAAGCAGCACTGGCACGCAAGGCAGGACAAGGACCCCGGAAATATCTGGCTCCGGGGGCTGATCGCCAGCATCTACAAATGAACGGGTCTTGCCGAGGTGATGCGTCGCCCCGGCAAGGGGACGTGGATCAGGCGCAGATCCGCCGCTTGGCCTCGTCATATTCGCGTTTGAGCTGGGCCACAAAATCGGCGGTACTCTGCACCTTGTCAATGGCGCCAATGCCCTGACCGCAGCCCCAGATGTCTTTCCAGGCCTTGGTGGCGGCGCCGCCAAAGTCCATCTTGCTGGGGTCGCTTTCGGGCAGGTTCTCGGGGTCCATGCCAGCGGCGCGAATGGACGGCGCCAGGTAGTTGCCGTGTACCCCGGTAAACAGGTTGCTGTAGACGATGTCGTCGGAGTTGCACTGAACAACGGCTTGTTTGTAATCGTCAGACGCCCGGGCCTCTTCGGTGGCGATGAAGGCCGAGCCGATGTAGGCAAAGTCGGCGCCCATGGCCTGGGCCGCGAGCACGGCCCCACCCGAGGCAATTGAGCCCGACAAGGCCACGGGGCCGTCAAACCACTGGCGTATTTCCTGGATCAGCGCAAACGGGCTCTTCACGCCCGCATGACCGCCCGCACCCGCCGCCACGGCCACCAGGCCGTCAGCGCCTTTTTCAATGGCTTTTTTGGCGTGCTTGTTGTTGATGATGTCATGCAGCACCACCCCGCCGTAGCTGTGCGCCGCCGCGTTGATGTCCTCGCGAGCCCCCAGCGAGGTGATGTAGATCGGCACCTTGTACTTCACACACATCTGCATGTCATGCTCGAGCCGGTCGTTGGACTTGTGGACGATCTGGTTAATGGCAAACGGCGCGGCAGGCTTGTCGGGGTGAGCCAGGTTGTAGGCAGCCAAGGTCTCGGTGATCTCGGCCAGCCAGTCGTCAAGCTGCGAGGCCGGACGCGCGTTGAGCGACGGCATGGAGCCGACCACGCCGGCGATGCACTGGGCAATCACCAGCTTGGGGTTGCTGATGATGAACAGCGGCGAGCCAATGATGGGCAAGGGCAAATGCGCAAGAGCGCCGGGCAGTCTGGACATGGAGTCTCCGTGAAAAATGGGCGGGAACAGCCTCCCGGCGCAGGAGGCACCTTACAAGCGAAGGTGATCAGCGCCTGTCACGCAGGCGCCTGCCAGGCAACTTAAAACGCCTCGAGCGCCAGCGCGGTCACGCTCTGGGCACCTTCAACAATGCTGTCACGCATGCCGGGCGCCTTGGTCAGCAGGTGCTCGGCGTAAAAGCGCGCCGTGACGATCTTGGCGGTCATGAAGTCGGCGCCAAAACCATCGTGCTGCCCGCTGGCCAGGGCCTGCTCGGCCACCAGCAGCGCGCGCGCCATTTGCCAGCCGGCGATCAGGTTGCCGGCCAGCATCAGATAAGGCACGCTGCCGGCATACACGGCGTTGGGTGAGGCCTTTGAGCCACCGGCCACAAACTCGACCACCTCCACGAAGGCCTGGCGCGCGGCCTGCAGGCGCGCGGCCACGGCCAGTGCGGCGGCTCCCCCCTGCTGGCGCAAGGCGCTTTCGGTTTTTTCGACCTGCGCCGCAATCGCCTTGGCCGTCTGGCCGCCGTCACGCGCTGTCTTGCGTCCCACCAGGTCGTTGGCCTGGATGGCCGTCGTGCCTTCGTAGATGGTCAGGATCTTGGCGTCACGGTAGTACTGGGCGGCGCCGGTCTCTTCAATAAAGCCCATGCCGCCATGCACCTGCACGCCCAGCGAGGTGACCTC
>CAIMVC010000084.1 GCA_903844825.1 uncultured Burkholderiales bacterium
AACCAGTTACGAGAAGGCTGATTACGACCGATTGCGTGCGCTGTACGGCCTGGACTTGCCATTGCTACAGCAATTCATGATCTGGTTCGTCAATCTCTTGCAGGGCGAATTGGGCTACTCGGTGCTGACCCAACTGTCGGTATCTGAAGAGTTGTGGCGACGTCTGCCAGCCACTCTCGAACTGATTCTTTTGGCTCTGGCGGTAGCGCTGCCGCTGGGCATTGGCTCGGGCATCTGGGCCGCTTGGCGCTATGGGAAGATGGCAGATCATGCGGTCCTGACGGCAACTCTGCTGGGCATCTCACTACCAGAGTTCTTTGTAGGGGCCATTCTCATGCTGGGCCTGGCCTTGCAGTGGCGCATTTTCCCGGCCACCGGGTTTGAGCCCTTTGCCTGGTCTACCGAGCATTTTGCCCATATGGTTCTGCCGGCGCTTGCGCTCGGGCTACCGCGTGCGGCGGTGATCTGCCGATTGATGCGAGGGGCCTTGCTGGAGGTCTTCGGCCGGCCCTACGTTAGAGCCTCACTGGCCAAGGGGCTGAGTCGCAAGATGACGCTGTTTGCACACGGGATTCGAAACGCGCTGATTCCCGTGGTCACTGTGATTGGGCTACAGGTTGGGTATCTGGTCGCGGGTGCCGTGGTGGTTGAAAAGCTGTTCGTGATACCCGGTGTCGGCGCCTATGGTCTCAATGCGGTCACGGCGCGCGACTACCCCTCCGTCCAGGGCTTCATACTTGTGGTTGCAGCGATTTTTCTGATCGCAAATTTGATTGTGGATCTGCTCTACCTTTGGCTGGATCCGCGAATCCGGACTTCTGCGCAGGGGACGTCGCGGTGAGCCCCCCCCGGACTGGTCGCGCCAGTACGGCGCAGAGGGCATGGCAGAGCGCCAAGGTCCGCTACAGTTGCCTGCTGATCCTGGTGCTGCTATTGCTCACCTTGGGCGCAGGTTGGCTGTCGCCTTATCCTTACGACGAAATCGATGCCGCCGCAACTTTCGGTGCGCCCGGGCAGCGCTACCTCATCGGCGCAGATGCGCTAGGCCGCGATGTGCTGAGCCGTACGCTGCACGGTGGTCGGATGTCCTTGGTGGTAGGACTGCTGGCGACTCTGGTGGCGGTGCTGGTTGGGGTACCGCTCGGAGCCCTGGCCGGTTACGTGGGTGGCCGGATCGATTGGCTGATCAGTCGCGTCGTTGACCTGCTGCTGCCGTTCCCTGTGATCCTGTTGGCCATCATCACCAAGATGCTGTTGGGCGATGGGTTGGTCAGCGTCGTGGTTGCCCTGAGTCTGGTCCTCACACCGTTCTTTGCGCGCATGGCGCGCGCCAAGTCCTTGAGCGTGGCCCAGCTGCCATTCATTGAAGCGGCTCAGGGAAGTGGGCTTGGCACTGGGCGCATCATGTGGCTGCATGTGCTACCGCATTGTTTCCAACCGGTACTGATCATGGCGACCCTGTCGGTGGCGTTTGCAATTCTCGCCGAGGCTTCGCTGAGTTTTCTGGGGCTGGGTCTGCCGCCACCGGCGCCAAGCTGGGGTGGCGACCTGCAGGCCTCAATGAGTGCTTTCCAACTCGCGCCATGGACGGTTCTGGCTCCCGGCTGTGCGATCACTTTGGCCGTGTTGGCGTTCAATTTTCTTGGCGACGGCCTTCGAGACGTGTTTGACGTTGGCGAGAGGTTCCTTTGAGTACGAAGCAGGCTGTGCTGGTCGTCCACGATCTTGCGGTGGACATTCGAGGTGCTGCAGTGCTGGGGGGCGTGTCTTTGACGATTCACCAAGGCGAGGCACTGGGTTTGGTGGGGGAATCGGGCTGTGGAAAGTCAATGACGGCGCTGGCCATCCTAGGTTTGTTGCCGCGCGGTGCGCAAATCCGCTCGGGCAGCAGCATTCAACTACAAGGTAAGGAGCTCGTCGGCGCCTCTGAACAAGCCCTGTGCAAGGTACGCGGCGGTGCGGTTGGCCTGATCTTCCAGGAGCCTGGCGCCTGTCTTGACCCTGTGATGCGGGTGGGCCGCCAAATTGGCGAAGCCTTGCAGTTGCATCGGGGCCTGCGGGGTGCGGCCCAGCAAGCGGTGTTGCGCGATTTGCTGGTCGAGGTGGGACTGCACGACATAGACCGAGTGGCGCGCGCCTACCCGCATGAACTCTCTGGCGGCATGCAGCAACGCGCCATGATCGCGATGGCGCTGGCCGGTGAGCCCGTGCTGCTCATCGCCGATGAACCCACGACGGCCCTGGATGCCCGCATCGCCAGCCAGATCCTCGATCTGCTGGATCGACTACGTCGCGAACGGGGCCTTGCGCTGTTGCTGATTTCGCACGATCTTGCGGTTATTGGCGGGCGTTGTGACCGTGTGCTCGTGATGTATGCAGGGCGCGCCGTCGAGTCCGCACCTGCCGCACAGGTGTTTGACGCAGCGCGCCACCCTTACACGGCGGCGCTTATCGCCGCCAGTCCCGGTCTAGCTGGGGTGGCGCCCAAGAGCCCATTGCGCGACATCCCTGGCCAGCTCCCTGCCCCTGGCGGCGGCGGTGACGGCTGTGCGTTCGCCGAGCGCTGTACGCTGGCACGCCCCTCCTGCGGGCACAGAGTGCCGGCCTGGACACCCGTGGCCGCAGAGCACGCCGTGCGCTGCCTGCAATTCGAAGAGGGTTGGTCATGTTAGAGGTGATACAACTGCGCAAGGTCTACCAGGCTAGGGTGTCTGGTGGAGCGCCTGTAGCGGCTGTCGGTGGCGTTAGCTTCAAGGTGGGTGTCGGCGAAACCCTAGGCTTGGTTGGAGAATCAGGCTGTGGCAAAAGTACCTTGTCGCGTTGCCTGATGCGGCTGGTTGAGCCCACTGATGGGCACGTGCTGTTCGCGGGTACAGATGTGCGGGCACTGGGTCCCGCCGCGCTGCGCGCCTTTCGACGTCGCATGCAGATCGTGCACCAAGATCCCTATTCGTCACTCGATCCACTGATGCGGATTGATCGCACGCTGGCAGCGCCGCTGCGCCATGTACTGGGCTTGGATGCTGGTGCCACAGAGAAGCGCATGCTCGCGCTGCTGGAAGAGGTGGGGCTCAACGCCACTCACAGATTGGCCTATCCGCATGAGTTGTCCGGGGGACAACGCCAGCGCGTCGCGATTGCGCGCGCACTGAGCCTAAACCCCGAGTTCATCATTGCAGACGAGCCGACCTCAGCACTGGACGTATCGATCCAGGCACAGGTGCTCAATTTGTTGTTACGCCTTCAACGCGACCATGGCCTGGCTATGCTTTTTATCTCGCACGACATTTCGCTGGTCGGCCACATGAGCGACCGTATTGCCGTGATGCAGGCTGGTCTTTTCGTCGAGACTGGCGCCGCCGAAACCGTGATTGCAAACCCGCAACACCCCTACACACGTAGCCTGCTGGCTGCACGCCCG
>CAIMVC010000085.1 GCA_903844825.1 uncultured Burkholderiales bacterium
GCAGGGCGTGTACTTGCGCTCGGGCGCGTAGGCAAACTCGGAGCCGGGGCCAAAGACGTGGCAGTGCGCATCAACAGCGCCATCGGGCAGCTTGAAGTGGGGCTTGGCTGGGCCGGTGTACCAGTCCAGCCAGCCGGCGGTTTTGGTGAAGTCACCTGTGGTGGGTTTGCTCATGCGATGCTTTCAGTCGATATAGCGCAGACCGGCTGCCGCCAGTGGCTCGCGCATCTTGTACATGTCCAGGCCCAACACGCCCGAGGCCAACTTGGCGCGTTTTTCGCCTTCATTGGCTTCGCGTGCCTGCGCGGCGGCCAGGGTCTTGGCCACCAAGGCCTGGGGCACGCAAACCACGCCGTCGTCATCGGCCACGATGGCGTCGCCGGGGTTGACGGACATGCCGGCGCACACCACTGGGATGTTGACCGAGCCCAGCGTGGCCTTGATCGTGCCTTTGCTCGAAATCGCTTTGCTCCACACCGGGAACTTCATTTCGGTGAGCGTCTTCACATCGCGCACGCCTGCGTCGATGATGAGCGCGCGCGCCCCCCGGGCCTGGAAGCTGGTAGCCAGCAGGTCGCCGAAATAACCGTCGGTGCATTCAGCGGTGATGGCAGCGACCACGATGTCGCCGGGCTGGATCTGCTCGGCCGCCACATGCATCATCCAGTTGTCGCCCGGGTGCAGCAGCACGGTGACGGCCGTGCCGGAGACCTGCGCGCCGGCATAAATAGGCCGCATATAGGGCTTGAGCAGGCCCACGCGGCCCATGGCCTCATGGACGGTGGCAGAGACCAGCGCGGCCAGTGCATCAGTGGCTGCGCGGTCGGCGCGGGTGATGTTGCGGTACACAACCCCAAGTTCGTACATATCAGAGTCCTTTCTTTTTCAGAGCGGCATCGAGACGGCCGAACACCCGGCGCGCATTGCCTTCATAGACCTTGTAGCGCTGTTCCTCGTTGAGGTTGGCGGTGGCCTGGATATAGCGCTTGGTGTCGTCGTAATAGTGGCCGGTTTCCGGGTCGATGCCGCGCACAGCGCCGATCATCTCGGAGGCAAACAAGATGTTGTCGACCGGGATGACCTTGGTCAGCAGGTCAATGCCCGGCTGGTGGTAGACACAGGTGTCAAAAAAGATGTTGTGCAGCAAATGTTCGGTCAGCAGGGGCTTTTTGAGCTCCTGCGCCAAACCGCGAAAGCGCCCCCAGTGGTAGGGCACAGCACCGCCGCCGTGGGGGATGAGGAACTTGAGCGTCGGGAAGTCCTTGAACAGGTCGCTGGTCAGGCACTGCATGAAGGCCGTGGTGTCGGCATTGAGGTAGTGCGCCCCGGTGGTGTGAAAGCAGCTGTTGCAGCTGGTCGAGACATGGATCATCGCGGGGATGTCGTACTCGACCATCTTTTCATAGATGGGGTACCAGGACTTGTCGCTCAAAGGCGGCGAGGTCCAGTGGCCACCCGAGGGGTCGGGGTTGAGGTTGATGCCCACGTTGCCGTATTGCTCAATGCACTTGACCAGCTCGGGAATGCAGGTGGCGGGGTCCACGCCGGGCGACTGCGGCAGCATGGCCACCGGCACAAAGTTGTCTGGAAAGAGCTGCGAGACGCGAAAGCACAGCTCATTGCAAATAGCCGCCCAGGTCGCGGAAATGTTGAAGTCGCCGATGTGGTGCGCCATGAAGCTTGCCCGCGGCGAGAACAGCGTGAGGTCACTGCCACGCTCTTTCATCAGCCGCAGCTGGTTGCTTTCGATCGTTTCGCGCAGATCGTCATCGCTGATGTTCAAGTCCGAGACTTTGGGCATCAGCGCCGGGTCGGCAATGCCCGCAATTTGCTGCTTGCGCCAGTTTTCCAGGGCCGGCGGCGCCGTGGTGTAGTGGCCGTGGCAGTCGATGATCAGGGGGTTTTTCATGGCTCGTCTTGCTGTGGAGAAGGACTGCCTGGGATTGTCGCGCCCCGCCCGCAGAACCCGAGCGCCAGAGCGATCTAGCAGATAGATAAAAACTGCATAAGCGAACGCTGACTCGTCATGCCGGCTGAGCCCGAAAACGGCAGTTGACTGCTTGAGTGGCGCATGTGCAATGGCAATACGACGTGCAAGGCAAAGAAGCCGGCTTGCTGCAACTGCTAGGGCAGCCGGGGCGTGACGTGCTCAAGCAGTGCCTAGCCTTGCGCCTGCTCGAGTCCGTGGCGCTCAATGAGGGCGGCTGCCTGCGGTGAGCGGATGAACGCCAGCAGTTCGCGCACCACCTCGGCGTGGGCGCTGCCCACGCCAATGCCGGCGCAAAAGGTGGTGGTGATTTGAAGCTCGGGCGGCAGCGGCCCGACCACATCAATCCCGGCTTGGGCAATGAGTTCGCTGAGCTGCTGAAAGCCCAGTTCGACTTCGCCATTGGCCACCAGCGAGCCGACCGGCAGGCCCGAGGGGGCCTGCACGAGCTTGTCCTTGATCGCCTCGGCAATGCCCCAGCGTTCAAACAGTGCCACCAGCGCCACGCCGCTCGGGCCGGTAGAGTAACCCAGACTGCGCGCAGCCAGCACGCTTTGCCGCACCGCCTCTTCTGAACTCAGGTCGGGCCGGCGCTCGCCCGAGCGCACCGCAGCGGCTACGCCGGAATGCACCAGCGCGACTTGGCTGCCGGCCTCCAGGCGACCGGCGGCGATGAGTTGATCGATCACGTCTGCGGCCAGCAGCACCACATCAAAAGGCTCGCCGTCCAGCACGCGCCGCGCAGCAGTCACCCCGCCGACGGACTCGATGGCCACCGCATGCCCGGTTTGCTGCTCAAAGCCGGGCAGCAAGTCGGCCAGCAGCAGGCGCGTGGCCATGGAAGAAATACCCTTGATCCGGACCCGTGGCCCTTGGTTGGCTGTTTGCATCGGCCAATTCTAGGCAGTGGCCTGGTGCCGCGCGGCTGCAGCGGGCAGGCGCGCGCCACTAACTGTTATCGTTAATTCGCATAGCACCAGGCCGGATAGACTCAAACCACCATGGACCTCAAACAACTCGAATCCTTTGTGAGGGTCGCCGAACTTGGCAGTTTCACGCGGGCCGCTACCGCCATGGGCTTGCCGCAACCGCTGCTCAGCCGCCATGTGCGCCAGCTCGAAGTCGAGTTGCGGCAGACCTTTTTGCTGCGCAACGGGCGCGGCGTCACGCTCACCGAGCCGGGCCAGCTGCTGCTTGAGCATGGGCGCGGCATCTTGCACCAGGTCGCGCTGGCGCGTGAGGATCTGGGCGCCGTACGCGGCGCGCTGGCCGGACGGGTGTCCATCGGCCTGCCCCCGAGCCTGAGCAAGCTGATGGCGGTGCCTCTGACGCGGGAGTTCAGGCAGCGTCTGCCCAACGCCCAACTGACGCTGACCGAAGGTTTTTCGGTGCTGATGCAAGACGGCCTGCGCAGCGGTCGGCTCGACATGGCGGTGCTCTACAACACCCCGGCCTCGCCCGACATTGAGCGCCAGATGCTGCACCGCGAAGCGCTGGTGCTGATCTCGTCGCAGGCGAGCGACTCGGCCAGGCCGACGCCGCCGCTCAAAGCCCGCCTGCCACTGGCGTCGCTGGCCGAGCTGCCGCTGATCGCCCCGAGCCGACCCAATGCCTTTCGCCTGCTGATCGACACCGAACTGGCCCGCCTGGGACAAACGCCCCACATCGTGCTGGAGGTGGACGGCTTGAATGCCATCCTGGACCTGGTCCGCGAAGGCCTCGGCTTCGCGGTGTTGCCGCCCTATACCCTGAGCAACTTCCCCAAGCCCCATCCGTTTTCAACGCATGCGATTACCCAGCCCCGGCTGATGAGCGAAGTCATGCTGGTGACCTCGGCCCGCCGCCCCAGCACCGAGACGCACAAGGAAGTGCAGACTCTGGTGGCGGCCGTGGTGAAAAAAACGCTGGCAGCTTATCTCTAACGCTGTAGCCGGTGGCCAGTTCAGGTGCGCGGAAACTTGTCGATCAAGCGGTCGGCATAGTCCTGCCACGGGGCGCCCTTGGGCAGGTCCTTGAAAAGCCCTTCGCGTGCCTGGTCGGCCACCCACTGCTGCTTGTTTGCGATGGCTCGGGTCATGAAGGGCTCAAAACCGGCTTCCTCCACCGTGCGGGCGGCCTCCCGCATTTCTTCGGCGCGGCGCTGGCCGTGCTGCACCACCCGGCTAAAAAAGTAGGCCCCTTGCTGCTGCCAGTCGATGCTCGGAAAGGTCTCGGCCAGGGTTGGTAGCACGTGCTCCTCGACGCCATAGGCGCGCGCGGTGGCGTAGCTTTCAATCACCAGGGCTTCCAGGCCCTTGATCATCACGCTGCGGCACATCTTGATGGCGCTGGCTACGCCCAGCTGTTCAGACACGGCGCGCGCGTCCATGCCCCAGGCTTGCAGTTGCACCGACAAAGCCGCGGCCTGCGGGCCGCCGAGCAGCATCGGCACGGCTACGCCATAGGGCGGCGCCGAGGTCATGACGCCCGCTTCGACGTAATGGCCGCCGGCCGCCTCGATGAGCTGCGCGGCCTGCTGCTTGGTGCCCGGCGAGGCCGAGTTCAGGTCCAAAAAAACGCTGCCAGGCTCGATCTGCAAGGCCACCGCTTGGGCCACCGCCAGGGTGCTGGAGGCCGTGACTGCCGAGATCAAAAGCCCCCGGCCCTGGCACAACGCAGCCACGCCGGTGGCGGCCTGCACGCCCGCAGATTGCGCGTGGGCCTGCAAGGCAGGGGCCTGCTGCGGGTCGTCCAGCTTGAGGTCCCAGATGCCGACGGATTGCACCTTGTTCTTGAGCCCGGTGGCAAAAATCTTGCCGACTTCGCCGTAGCCGATCACGCCCAGGTGTTGCAAATTCATGCCCAGTCTCCGCTTGCTTCTTGTGAGGTCAATTCATGCTGCCGATGAAGCACCGAGCCTTTGCAGGGAAAGATTGCTGCGGTCTACTGCTGCGGAATTTTCGCCCGCACGATCACCTCGCCCCAGCGCCGGATGTCGCTGGCCAGCAGCTCGGCCATCTGCTCCGGCGTGCCGGCCTGCGCTTCCACGTTCAAATCGGCGAGCTTTTTCTTGACCTCGGGTGAGGCCAGGGCTGCCGCGACCTCCTTGTTCAGTCGGGCGATGACGGCCTTGGGCGTTTTGGCGGGCGCAGCCAGTGCATTCCAGCTCGACGCCACAAAGCTGGGCAAGCCGCTTTCCCGGGCGGTGGGCACATCGGGCAAAACGGCGGCGCGTTTGTCGCCAGTCACCGCCAGGGCGCGCAAGGCTTTGGCATTGATCTGCGGCAGCACCGGTGCCAGCACTTCCAGCGCAGCGTCAATCTGGCCGCCGCGCAGCGCCGTGATCACCGCTGGCGTGCCATTGAAGGGCACGATCTGCATGTCGGCACCCGACGTGGTTTTGAACAACTCGGCGGCCAGGTTTTGCGTGCTGCCGATGTTGATGCTGCCAATGTTCAACTTGCCCGGATTGGCCCGGGCGTAGCTCAGCAAGTCGGCCAGGGTTTTGAAGCGCGATTCCGCTGGCGTGACGATGACAATGTCAAAAAACCCCAGCGTCGACACTGGCGCGAAATCGCGCAAGGTATCAAAGGGCAGTGACTTGAACAGGCCGGCGCTGACCGCCGTGCCGTTGGACATCAGCAGCAAGGTGTGACCGTCCGGCTCGGCCTTGGCCACCAGGTCACCCGCCACCACGCCGCCGGCCCCCGGCTTGTTGTCCACCACCACCGACTGCCCCAAGGTCTCGCTGAGTTTTTGCGCCACGGTGCGCGCGGTCAGATCGGCCACCCCACCCGCGCCAAACGGCACCACGATGCGAATCGCCTTGGTGGGAAAAGTCTGCGCACTGGCCAGTGGCGCCAGGGCGGTACACGCCATCAGGGCGATCATCGGGCCGAGGAAAAAACGCTTGAGAAATTGAGTTGTCATGAACTGTCTCGCGAAGGGTTGAATTTTTGGGGTGGTGGGGTGTCGGTTACCCGGTAACGATTTGACCGAATCCCTGAGGATACCGGCTGAGCGATGGTCGCCAGCGCATGGGCGCCAGCGGGCGCAGCGAGCCGGGCCAGTCGGCCGGCGGCGACGCTCAGGTCCCGCCCACGTAGGGGTTGCTCTTGCGCTCACGCCCAAAAGTGCTTTCGGGGCCGTGGCCGGGAATGAATACCGTGTCATCGCCCATGGGCCACAAACGCTGCGTGATGCTGGCAATCAGGTCCGCATGGTTGCCCTGCGGAAAGTCGGTGCGGCCAATGCTGCCGGCAAACAGCACATCGCCCACAAAAGCGCGCTGTATCTCCGGCGAATAAAACACCACATGGCCCGGCGTGTGCCCCGGGCAGTGACGCACCTGCAGCGTGTGGCTGCCCAGCGTGACCGTGTCGCCGTCGCTCAGCCAGCGCGAGGGCTTGAAAGCCTGCGCCGGCGCAAAACCATAAGTAGCAGCCGCCTGCGGCAAACCGTCAATCCAGAACTGGTCCCCAGGGTGCGGGCCAATGATGGGCAAGTGCAGGCGCTCAGCCAGCTCAGCCGTGCCCGCAGCATGGTCCAAATGACCATGCGTGATCCAGATCTGCTCGAGCTTGAGGTGCAGGCGCTCTACCGCATCAAGCAACACATCCAGATCCCCACCCGGGTCAATCACAGCCGCCTGCAGGGTCTGGTCGTCCCAGATTAAAGAGCAGTTTTGCTGGAAGGGGGTGACGGGTATGGTTTGGTAGTGCAGCATGGCGAAATGATAGTGGCTGGCGTAGGTGGTGATCTGTGCCAGGTCGACGATAGCAGGCGTTTGTAACAACTCCCATAAGCGCCAATATGCCGGCCCAGCTGTAGTGCTGCTCGTGGCTGCATATTTTTGACACAGGCCAGCGCAGCAGCCAAGCGGTCCCCCAGCACGGTAACCCCGCACTATTCCAGCGCTATTCCAGCGCTCGTTCCGGTCAGTCCGCTTTGGCGCCGGACTGCTTGACGGCGTCGCGCCACTTGATTCGCTCGCGCGCCGCAAAGTCGGCGGTTTGCTGCGGGCTGGCTGACACGAACTTGGCGCCAGTGTTGAGAAACTTTTCTTGCATCGCCGGTTCTTTGGCAATCTCCTGGACGGCTTGCGAGAACTTCTCGACGATGGCCGTCGGCGTGGCGGCGGGCAATATGAGCGCGCCCCAGGACGTCACAATGAAGTTGCTCATGCCGGCCTCGGCCATCGTGGGCACGTCGGGCAGGGCGGGCCAGCGTTCGTGATAAGTCACGGCCAGGGCTCTGACGCGGTTGCTGCGCAGCAAGGGTGTCTGGTTGACGATGTTGTCGATGGCGCAGTCGATGCGGCCTGCGACCAGTTCCGTGGCGGCTTGTGCGCCGCCCTTGAAGGGGACGTGCGTGGCTTTCAGGCCGGCTTTGAGCGCAAAGGCGGCGCCAGACAAATGAGGCGTGGTGCCAATGCCCGACGAGCTGTAGGTGATGCCATCGCGTTGCGCTTGCGCCCAGGTCAACCATTCCTTGAGGTTTCTGGCTGGGTGTTGCGCCGGGATGACCAGCACGTTGGTGTTCTCCCAAAAAGTTGAGACGCAAGCGAAGTCCTTCACCGGATCGAAGCTCAGTTTCGAGTAGAGGTACTGGTTGATCGTCATGGTGCCAATGGTGGCCGAGCAGGCGGTGTAGCCGTCAGCGGGCGCGTTGGCGACCGCCTCCATACTGAGGTTGCCACCTGCCCCGGGGCGGTTTTCAACCACGAAAGGCTGGCCCAGCACAACCTGCAAGCGCTGCGCCAACAGGCGCGTCAGAACGTCGGAGGCGCCGCCCGCCCCAAACCCGTTGATCAACTTGACGGGCCGCTCAGGCCAGGCAGTGCTCTGTGCATGTGAAAAAGGACCGAGTGCGGTGGTCGCCAGTGCGGCCCCTCCTTGCAATACCAAGCGTCTTTGAATCATGTTCCTGTCCTGCTGAAAATCATGGGGTTTGTGCCGACACGGTAAGCCTGGCTGCGATTTTGTTTGATCGTCAGCCCGGCGATGGGCATCTTCAATGCGTGATAACCCCCAGCCGTGGTGTCTTTCCATTTCTCGAATTTCGAAGACTCGAATAGCTGAGAGCGCTTTGAATGGGTTGATGTCTGACCAGCGCCAAACGCATCCCCGGTTGCCGACGCACTCGCGTGATGACAGAACAAAGAGGGTGCAGGTCAGCAACTTTGGCTAAAGTGGCCATTTCTCTTTGTAAACGGCCATGGCGCAGTTTGATGTTGACGCCAATCCCAGTCAAAGCGCGGCGCACTATGCCGCGCCCCTGCCCACACGGAGCTTGCGCCAAGTGGTGGGAAATTTGACCTCGGCATCCCATGTGCTGATTGCGGCCATGGAGGTGGTCATTTCTCAGGGGTTTAGGCTCAAGCCCCCTTCAGCGTCTTAGCCAGGAAGTCGATCAGCACGTCCACGCGGTGCGGAATGTAGCGGTTGCTGGGCAGGACCGCGTAAATGCCCAGGGCTGGCGCTTCGAATTCTTGCAGGATGGGTACGACTTGTTGGTCTTGCAGGTAGGGCGCGGCCAGGAAGTCGGGCTGGATACACAGGCCCAAGCCCCTGAGTGCGGCTTGCATGAGGGCGTGGCCGTTGTTGGACGTCAGTCGGCCGCGCACCGGGAACTGAACCACCTGGTCGCCGATCTTGTAGGGCCAGTTGGCGGCGTTGGCGCTCATGGAATAGACCAGGCATTCGTGCTGGCGCAACTCGTCGGGGTGCCTGGGCTGGCCGTGTTCGGCCAGGTAGGCGGGGGTGGCCAGTGTGAGCAGGCGGCAACGCCCGAGGCTGCGCAAGATGTCGCTGTCCTGAACCGATGAGGTGATGCGGATCGACAGGTCGATAGCCTCTTCGATCAGGTTCGTTCGCTTGTCCGAAAAGTCCATGGACAGCTCGATGTGCGGGTGCGCCTGAACGAAGTCGAGCAGGGCGGGCAGCAGGCATTGCAGACCAAAGGTCAGGGGCAGGGCCAGGCGAATGGGACCGCGCGGCACCTTTTTTTCGTCGTCCAGGCTGGCTTCGGCGTCATCGACCAAGTGCAGGATGGCGCGGCATTTTTCGAGGTAGATGCCGCCGGCAGCGGTCAGGGTCAGGCTGCGCGTGCTGCGGGTGATGAGCTTGGTGCGCAGGTGTTGCTCCAGGCCGGCAATTTGCCGGGTGACGACCGAGCGGGCGACCTGCAGTTGGTCGGCGACGGCGGTGAAACTGCCGGCCTCCGCCACTCGCACAAAGACTTCCATGGCGTTGAGTTTGTTCATTGTTGCTAATTATGGAACAAGCATTTGCCAATTAGCTACTTTTTCTAGTCGTTATAAGCCCCTAAAGTCCAGCACTCGCCTGATGACGCCCACCACCTTGAACATGACACCGAACTACACCTCCCTGGCCAAGAGCCTGCACTGGCTGATGGCTTTACTGGTCATGGGTTTGCTGGTGCTGGGTTTTTACATGAGCGATTTACCGCTGTCGCCGCAAAAACTGCAGCTCTATTCCTGGCACAAATGGGCGGGCGTGACGGTGTTTTTACTGGTCTGGCTGCGCCTGTCCTGGCGCCTGACGCATCGCCCGCCAGCGTACCCGGCCAGCGTGCCCAGGCTCACGCAGTGGGCGGCGCATGCGGCTCACTTTCTTCTTTACGCGCTGATGGTCGCGATCCCACTCAGCGGCTGGCTGATGAGTTCGGCCAAAGGTGTGCAGACAGTTTGGTTCGGGGTGCTGCCGCTGCCCGACCTGCTGGCTCGGGACAAGGCCCTGGGTCAGAGTCTGGCGCAGTTGCATGAGGCCTTGAATGTGGCCCTGCTGCTGCTGATCTGCGCTCACGCGCTGGCGGCTTTGCTTCACCACTTTTTTCACAAGGACGACATCTTGCGCCGCATGCTGCCGTCCCGCCAAACGTCCCAGCCTTAAGGAGTGATCATCTTGACCTGTTTTAAAAAATACCTGGCGCTGTTGGCCCTGGCGATGCTGGCCGCGCAGGCCGGTGCTGCGCCCTACCAGGCGATTGCGCTCGACAAGAGCAGCCTGACCTTCAGCTACAAGCAAATGGGCGTGGGCATGGAGGGTCGCTTTCGCAAGTTCAGCTCGCAGCTCAATTTCGACCCCGCCAATGCCGGGCAGACCAAGGCCAGCATCGAGGTGGATTTGGGCAGCATCGACACCGGCTCCAGTGAAGCCGACCAGGAAGTGGCGGGCAAGTCCTGGTTCAACACCACGGCTTTTCCCAAGGCGCTGTTTGTCGTCAAGGAAGTCAAAGCGACGGCGCCCAACCAGTACGACGTGTTGGGCACGCTGACCCTCAAGGGCCAGTCCCGCGACCTGCGCTTTGTGATGAAGCATGCGGCGCAAGGCAAGCAAGGCGTGCTCTCGGGCGGCTTTTCCCTCAGGCGCGCCGACTACGCCATTGGCGAAGGCATGTGGTCCAAGTTCGATGTGGTGGCCAACGACATTCAGCTTCATTTTCAACTCACCGCCCTAACAGGCAAATAACTTTTTATCACCGGAGTCTTGACATGAAATCTTTGAAACAACTCAGCGCCGCCCTGGCTTTCGTCACCCTGTCGGCCGGCTCGGCACTGGCCGCGCCCGTGACCTATGTGGTCGATGGCACGCATACTTTTCCGCGTTTTTCGTATTCGCACTTTGGCTACTCGACCCAGCTGAGCAACTTCACCAAAACCACCGGCAAGGTCGTGTTTGACGCGCAGGCCAAGACCGGCTCGGTCGACATCGTGATTGACACCACGTCGGTCAATACCGGCTTTGTTGAGTTCAACGGCCATATTCAGGGGGAGGACTTTCTGGACACCGCCAAGTTCCCGCAAGCGAGCTTCAAGTCGACCAAGGTGGTGTTTGAAGGCAACAAGCCCAAGTCAATTGAAGGCCAGTTGACCATCAAGGGCGTGACCAAGCCGGTGACCCTGACCGTGACTTCTTTCCAGGCCATGGCTCACCCGATGCTCAAGACGCCGACCCTGGGCGCCAATGCGTTCACCACCATCAAGCGCTCTGAATTTAACGCCGGCAAATACGCGCCTTACGTGGGCGACGACGTGCGCATCGACCTGGCGCTGGAAGCCCTGGCTCAGTAAGCCGGGTTACGGTGGCGGGGCGTCGCGGCCCCGCCCCTTAAAATCGCCTGATGCTCCTAGTCAAACAAGAATTGCTCGCGGCCCTGGCTGTCGAGCTCGACAAGCTGTCCCCTGGCGCTGGCGCCAAGGCGGCTTTTGAATCGCCCAAGGTGGCGGCCCATGGCGATTTCGCCTCGACCGCTGCCATGCAGCTGGCCAAGCCGCTCAAGCTCAACCCGCGTCAGCTGGCCGATCAGCTCAAGGCCGCTTTGCTGGCCCAGCCGGCTTACCAGCGTTGGGTCGCCGAGATCGACATTGCCGGGCCGGGCTTCATCAACTTCAAGCTCAAGCCCGAAGCCAATCAGCAGACCGTGCGCGAAGTGCTGCAACTCGGCGAGGCCTTCGGCGTCAAGGCCGCCGTGGCCGAGCAGCGCATGCTGGTGGAGTTTGTGTCAGCCAACCCGACCGGACCGCTGCATGTGGGCCACGGCCGCCAGGCGGCGCTGGGGGACGCGATCTGCAAGCTCTTTGCGACGCAGGGCTGGGACGTGTATCGCGAGTTCTATTACAACGACGCCGGTGTGCAAATCCACACCCTGGCCACCAGCACCCAGGCCCGCGCCAAGGGGCTCAAGCCCGGCGATGCGGACTGGCCCGAGCCGGCCTACAACGGTGACTACATCGCCGACATTGCGGCCGACTTCATGGCGGGCAAGACCGTCAGGTCGGACGACCGTGAGTTCGCCGCTTCGGGCGATATTGACGACCTGGATGCGATTCGCCAGTTCGCCGTGGCCTACTTGCGCCGCGAGCAGGACCTGGACTTGCAGGCTTTTGCGGTGCAGTTTGACAACTACTATCTGGAGTCCAGCCTGTACAGCTCTGGCCGGGTTGAGTCGGCCGTGGCCCGGCTCAAGGACGCGGGCAAGACCTACGAGCAAGACGGCGCGCTGTGGCTTAAGTCCACCGACTACGGGGATGACAAAGACCGCGTCATGAAAAAGAGCGATGGCAGCTACACCTACTTTGTGCCGGATGTCGCCTATCACCTGGCCAAGTGGGAGCGTGGCTACACCAAGGCCATCAACATTCAGGGCATGGACCACCACGGCACGATCGCCCGGGTGCGCGCCGGTCTGCAGGCGGCCGGCCAGGGCGTGGCGGCGGGTTACCCGGATTACGTTTTGCACACCATGGTGCGCGTGATGCGCAACGGCGAAGAGGTCAAGATTTCCAAGCGTGCCGGCAGTTACGTGACCCTGCGCGACCTGATCGAGTGGACCAGCAAGGACGCCGTGCGCTTCTTCCTGCTCAGCCGCAAGCCGGACACCGAGTACGTGTTTGACGTCGATCTGGCACTGGCCAAAAACAATGAAAACCCGGTCTACTACGTGCAGTACGCGCACGCGCGTATCTGCTCGGTACTGGCCGCCTGGGGCGGTGATGTGTCGGCGCTCAAGGATGTCGACCTGTCGCCGCTGGTCAGCCCACAGGCGCAGGCTTTGATGCTGCTGCTGGCCAAATACCCCGAGATGCTGGCCAACGCCGCCAGTGGTTTTGCGCCACACGACGTGGCTTTTTACCTGCGCGAGCTGGCTGCGGCCTATCACAGCTACTATGACGCCGAACGGATTTTGGTGGACGACGAAGCCGTCAAGATGGCCCGCCTGGCGCTGGTCGCCGCGACCCGGCAGGTGTTGCACAATGGTTTGCAGGTGTTGGGCGTGAGCGCACCGGCCAAGATGTAAATGACGGTAGACGGCGAGGCGCTGCGAGCGGTGTGGCGCTGGCGCATCCATTGATTCAGGAAGGCAAGCATGCAAAAAATTGGGCAAGGCAGCAAAAGGCAGCGCGGTTCAACCCTGGTGGGTTTTATCGTGGGCGCCGTGGTCGGCCTGGCTGTGGCGCTGGCCGTGGCCGTGTACATCACCAAGGTGCCGGTTCCCTTCATGAACAAGAGCGCTCCGCGTGGTGCCGACAGCGACGCTGCGGAAGCTAAGAAAAACAAGGACTGGGACCCTAACAGCGGCCTGGCCGGTCGGGCCCCGCCCAAGCCTGAGCAGCCCGCAGCCGAGGCCGCACCGGCCGCAGCCGTTGTGCCACCAGCCGCCACCACGCCGGCTGCGCCGGCGGCAGCGGGCGCGGCAGCCCCGCGCGCGCCGGCTGCTCAAGGCACCGACCCATTGGGTGAGCTGGCCAATGCGCGCGCCAAGGCCGAAGCTGCGCGCCCGGTCGCCGCCCCTGTGGCGCCTGCAGCACCCGCCGCACCCGCACTTGGCGGCGCCCCGGCGGCGGGCGCGAGTGCCGATCCTTTTCACTATTTTGTTCAGGCGGGTGCCTTTCGCACCGCTGAAGACGCAGAGCAGCAGCGCGCCAAGCTGTCTTTGATGGGCATGCAGGCCCGCACTAGCGAACGTGAGCAGGCCGGCCGGTCGGTTTACCGCGTTCGGCTCGGCCCCTTCGACAAGCGCGACGACGCCGACAGAGCCAGGGAAAAGCTGGAAACCTCTGGCGTGGATGCCGTCGTGGTGCGGACCCAGAAATAGCGTTGGACAATGGTGTGGAAGTAAGTGCCCGGTCAGTGGGGCCGAAAATGAAGTTAAGAGTGGCGCCGAAAGTGGGTCCAACAGTGGCCTTTGTGCTGGTTCGGCCATGAACTTTTGGCGTGCGGCTTATCCAACAGTGTTTGATGAACTCGGCCCGCGTTGTCCGCCGGTGCCAACAGGAGAAAAGTAAATGCGTCGTCGTGAATTTTCAAACTCAACACTCGCCGTAGCGGCCTTAGGCGGTCTGGCTGCCACAGTCCTTCCGGGTCTGGCACAGGCGCAAGCCAAGCCGCCTGCCGAAGGCATCGACTACGTCACGCTGGACAAGCCGGCGGCCGTTGAATCGGCTCCCGGCAAGGTCGAGGTGGTCGAGTTTTTCTGGTACAGCTGCCCGCATTGCAACCAGTTCGAGCCCAAGCTGGAGGCCTGGCTCAAAACGCTGCCCAAGAACGTGTCGTTTCGTCGCGTTCCCGTGTCGTTTCGGCCCGACTTTGAGCCGCAGCAGCGCCTTTATTACGTGCTGGAGGCGCTCGGCAAGGTCGACGCGCTGCACAAAAAGGTTTTCTACGCGATCCATGTCGACAAGCAGTTGCTCAACACGCAAGACCTGGTGACTGCGTGGGCCGAAAAGCAGGGCATTGCCAAGGCGAAGTTTGTCGAGCTCTACAACTCGTTTCCCGTCAACCTGCGCGCCCGCAAGGCCACGCAGTTGCAAGATCAGTTCAAGGTCGACGGCGTGCCGGCGCTGGGCATTGCCGGTCGCTACTACACCTCGGGCTCGCTGGCTGGAACGCTGGAACGCGCCTTGCAAGTGACCGACTACCTGATCGCTCAGGCCAGCAAGCCAAAGTAAACAGGCGTTGCGGCAGCGGGTGGTGCGCTGACCGGTTTTCCGGGGCCGTACGAATTACCGGGCAGTGGCAAGCCCAGCAGCGGCAGCAGGCAGGCACAGATCCTGACGTAGCGCATCAGTTGATCCCGGGTGACAAAGCCCCCTTTTTGCGCTGACTCGTTCACGGTTGATTGACTTTTTGCATCCATGGCCTGCATGGTAGGCAGGCATGCCAACCCGTCATGCGGTGTTTTTTGACGCATTAGTTGAATAATATTCGTATGGCCTAGGAAGTCAGGCGCCGTCTGGGCGGTAGGTGCTGCCCTTGGCGCTGCTGCCCCTGGCCGTGCCGCGCCCACGCAACGACCCTATTCGTCGGGCGGCCGGGTGGGGGTCAGGGCGTAGGCGGTCAGCCGTCTGTTGGTGCCGCCAGCAGCTTTCTTTTTGCCGTGCTGCCACTGTTGGCGTGCTGGGCTCGCTACAATCGCGCCAAAGATTGACAGCAAGATTCGTGCCCTTTACATTCGCCCACCGCTTTATGAACCACCTTGTGCATTGGCTGCTGGTCCTGATGGCTCTGAGCGCGCTGCCGGCTACAGCCGAAAAGGCTGATCGCAACAAGCCGCTCAACGCCGAGGCCGACGCCCTGCGCTATGACGACCTGCGGCAAAGCAGTGTCTTTACGGGCAACGTGGTGATCACCAAGGGCAGCATTGTGGTTCGCGGTGCGCGCGTTGAGGTCAGCCAGACGCCCGACGGTTACCAGCGCGCTGTCGTCACCGGCGAGCCCGGGAAACTGGCTTACTACCGCAGCAAGCGCGACGGCGTTGACGAGTCCATCGAAGGCGAGGCGGAACTGATTGAGTACGACAGCCGCGCCGACACCGTCCAGTTCACCCGTCAGGCCGTGCTGCGCCGCTATGTGGGCGCTGCGGTGGCCGATGAGACCACGGGCGGCTTGATCCGCTATGACAACACCAGGGATGTTTTCACGGTAGATGGCAGCGTGCAGCCCAATCGAAACGCCGGCGCTGCGGGTGGTCGCGTGCGCGCCATGCTCTCGCCCCGGGCTCAGCCGGGCACGCCTTCGGTGCCTGTTGCGCCTGGTGCCCCTCTTGCGCCACTTACGCCGGGTGCGGCAAGCACGCCCCAACTGCGCCCCACCCCTTCGCTCGGGGGTAATACCCGATGATTCGGGGTCACTGATGGACGCAGCGAACACCCAGGCCCTCAGCCCCAGCCGTCTCGTCGCGCAGGGGCTCAAGAAATCGTATGGCAGTCGCCACGTGGTCGAGGACGTGTCTCTGGCCGTGCAAAGCGGTGAGGTGGTGGGTTTGCTGGGGCCCAACGGCGCCGGCAAGACGACCTCGTTTTACATGATTGTGGGTCTGGTACGCGCCGACGCCGGACAGATCAGCATTGACGGGCAGGCCGTCGAGCGCATGCCGATTCATAAGCGTGCCCGCCTGGGGCTGAGCTACCTGCCGCAGGAAGCGTCGATTTTTCGCAAGCTCACGGTCGAGGAAAACGTGCGCGCAGTGCTCGAGCTCCAGCTCGATGCTGCCGGTAAACCGCTGTCTGAGGTCGAGATCAAAAATCGCACCGAGCAGTTGCTGCAGGACCTGCGCGTGGCCCATCTGCGCGACTCGCCGGCACCCGCCCTGTCCGGTGGTGAGCGCCGCCGCGTCGAGATTGCGCGCGCGCTGGCCAGTCAGCCGCGCTTTATTCTTCTGGACGAACCCTTTGCCGGGATCGATCCGATCGCCGTCATCGAGATCCAGCGCATCATCGGATTTTTAAAAGCCCGCGGCATCGGCGTGTTGATCACCGACCACAACGTTCGTGAAACCCTGGGCATTTGCGACCACGCCTACATCATCAGCGAAGGTCACGTGCTGGCCACCGGGACACCCTCCGAAATCGTCAACAACGCCGATGTTCGCCGGGTGTACCTGGGCGAACATTTCCGGATGTGAGCATGTTGGCCCCCACGCTTGTCGCTGCGCGTACTGCGCTGCCCCCCGAGGGGGCGCTGTTTTCCTTGGGACGGCCCGGCGGAAAGCTGTTGGCCCCCACGCTCGTCGCTGCGCATCCTTTGCTGCCCGCCTTCCTCTCCCTGCCTCCGGGAGAGGGTTGGGGTGAAGGCTGGCGGTCGACGCATCACGCGGTCTTCGTTAAAAACGCCTGACTCTTTTATGAAACAAGGCCTTTCCCTTCGCGTCTCGCAGCATCTGGCGCTCACGCCGCAGCTGCAGCAGTCGATTCGTCTGCTGCAGCTCTCGACGCTGGAGTTGAGCCAGGAGGTCGACCAGATGCTTGACGAGAACCCGTTTCTTGAAATGGCGGACGAGGCAGCTGCGCGTGAGGAGTTCGGTGTTACCGAGGCCGATGCGCCTGTGACCCAGGAGGTGCGCGAGTTTGAATTGACCAGCGAGATGCCCGCTTCAGGCTCGGGGGACAGCAGTTCCGAGATTTCTTCGCCTGCGGCCGAGTCCGACAGCAGCAGCGAGGCCCCCCTCGAGGAGAGCTGGGAGGGTGACGGTACCGTCGAGACCGCGCCGGACGACAGCGAATGGGGCAGTGACGCGCCGGCCCGCAAGAACAACAACGACAGCGACGAAGAAACCGATGCTACCGAGCTGGCCCGCAGCCAGGAGTCGCTGCAAGACCACCTGCACCGGCAGGCCTTGGGCTTGCGTCTGTCTGATGAAGACCGCGCCGCCTTGCACTTCCTGATCGAATCCCTCAACGATGACGGCTACCTTGAGGACAGCATCGCTGCGCTGGCCGCCGGTCTGGCGGGCGAAGACCTGGAGGAGGCGGAGGAGCTGGAGCAGCGCTTCACCATGGCGCTGAGTCTGCTGCAGTACATGGAGCCAGCTGGCGTCGGCGCCCGCAGCCTGGGCGAGTGTCTGAGCCTGCAGCTGCTCGACCACAAGAACACCGAAGAGACCCGTGCAGCCATGGCCATTTGCAAGCAGCCCATGGAACTGCTGGCCAAACGCGATGTCAAGCGGCTGGCGCTGGCATGCGGTTTTGCTGACACGGTGATCAAGACCGCCATCGGTCTGATCGGCCGACTCGACCCCAAGCCCGGCCGGCGTTTCGTGAACGTGGAGCGCAACCTGATCGTGCCGGATGTGCTGGTGGTCAAGGCCGGCAAGGGATTCAAGGTCTCGCTCAATGGCGAGGTCATGCCCAAGCTGCGCGTTCACGACATTTACGCCAATGCACTCAAACAACACAAGGGCCAGGGCGGGCTGGCGCTGCAGCAGCGATTGCAGGAGGCGCGCTGGTTCATTAAAAACATCCAGCAGCGCTTTGACACCATCTTGCGTGTCTCCACGGCGATTGTTGAGCGCCAGAAGAGCTTTTTTACCCACGGCGAGCTGGCCATGCGGCCGCTGGTCTTGCGCGAAATCGCCGACGAGCTGGGTCTGCACGAATCCACCATTTCCCGGGTGACCACGGCCAAGTACATGAGCACGCCCTTTGGCACCTTTGAGCTGAAGTATTTCTTTGGCTCCGGGCTGGGAACCGAGACCGGCGGCAATGCGTCGAGCACGGCGGTGCGCGCCCTGATCAAGCAGTTTGTCGCCTCCGAGAGTGCGAGCAAGCCGCTGAGCGACAACCAGATTTCCGAGATGCTGCGTGAGCAGGGCATTGAATGTGCCCGCCGCACTGTCGCCAAATACCGTGAAGCCCTGCGCATTGCGCCGGCAAACCTACGAAAAACCCTCTGAAAATATGGCCCCCACGCTCGTCACTTCGTGTACTTCGCTGCCCCCCGAGGGGGTGTTCCCCAGCTAGGGGCGGCCCTGCGCTGGGGAGGTGGCCGCCACGCTCGTCACTTCGTGTACTTCGCTGCCCCCCGAGGGGGCGCTGTTTTCCTTGGGGCGGCCCTGCGGAAAACTGTTGGCCCCTACGCTAGTCGCTGCGCGTGCTGCGCGGGGGCGCGCGCTTGCTCAGCGTTCGCGCCGGAGGGCTTGCACGCGATGAACCAGCTTCAGTTATTCATGCCGTGTGCGGCGGGGGTGGAGGAGTTCTTGGCCGCTGAGGTCAGGCGCGTGACGGGTCAGCAGCCCAAGGCCTGGCGTGCGGGGGTGCAGTTGCAGGGCTCTTGGCGGGAGGCGATGCAGCTGAACTTGCACAGCCGGCTGGCGCAGCGCGTGTTGATCGAATTGCAGCACAACCAGTACCGCAGCGAGCAGGACCTTTATAACGCGGCAGGCAATGTCGCGTGGGAAATCTGGTTCAGCCCCAAGCAGACTTTCAAAGTGGAGATCACCGCGCAGCACAGCCCGCTGACCAGCCTGAACTTTGCGGCGCTCAAAATCAAGGATGCGATTGCTGACCGCTTTCGCGCCAAGTTCGATGTGCGGCCCGACGTCGACACACGCTGGCCCGATGTGCGTATTTACGCGCACCTCACCACCGACACCGTCACCATTTACATCGACACCTCCGGCGAGCCGCTGTTCAAGCGCGGCTGGCGTGAAGACAAGGGCGATGCGCCGCTCAAGGAAACGCTGGCAGCTGCCATGATCGCTGCCAGCGGCTGGGACCAGCAATGCAAGGAGGGCGTGCCGCTGTACGACCCCTGCTGCGGCTCGGGCACGATTGCCATTGAAGCGGCGCAAATTGCCTGCAACATCGCACCGGGCATCAATCGCCGCTTTGCGTTTCAAAAGTACCTGCCTTTTCAGGCGCATGTCTGGGATGGCCTGCTCGACCAGGCCGAGGCGGCGATCACCGCGCCGACTGCGCCCGTGTTTGGCAGCGATGTCTCCTTCCGGATGGTTGATTTTGCCGAGCGCAATGCCGAGCGCGCCGGCGTGGCCCATGCCGTGCAGCTGCGCGGCGGTGATGCGCTGCAGCGCATGCCACCCGCCGCCTCGGGCGTGATGCTGGTCAATCCACCTTATGGCGAGCGTATTGATGTGGCGGGCGTGGCGGGCATCACGGGTCTGCAAGGGCGTGAGCAGCGCCGTCCCAATGCCAGGCAGGCGATTGACGAGTTTGGTCAGCCGCTGGCGATGGATGCTGGCGCGGCCGGGCGAGACCGCTCTGCCAATCCTGGCCGCGAGCAGGCGCTGACGGCGACGGGCGAAGAGGCTTCGGACTTCTTTGTGCAGCTGGCTGCGCACTGGAAGAAAAACTACGCCGGCTGGACCGCGCATGTGCTCACGCCCGACCTGAAGTTGCCCGGCAAGATGCGCCTGAAGGAGTCGCGCCGGGTGCCGATGTGGAACGGCCCGATCGAGTGCCGCTTGTTTCGCTTTGACATGGTGGCGGGCTCGGCCCGCGCCCGGCCGGCTGGCGCTGCGCCTGCCGATCGTCAGGCCCCTGGCGCCGATTGATGCTGGCGACCGCGTCGGCCGTGTCGTCTGCACCCCGCCTGCCGGTAGTGCTCGACACCAACATCGTGCTCGATGTCTTTGTGTTTGACGACGCTGCCGCGAAACCCTTGCGCGCAGCGCTGGAAGCCGGCGCGCTGGACTGGCAGGCGACGTTGCCCATGCGGGTGGAGTTGGTGCGGGTGCTGGACTATCCCCAGATTGCGCCGCGGCTGGTTTTCTACCAACTGCTGCCGGCCGATGTGCTGGCTGCGTTTGACCGCCATGCGCGGATCAGGCCGGCCGCGGGCAAAGCGCCCGTGACCTGCCGTGACCCGGATGATCAGATGTTCATCGACCTGGCCGTGAGCGTTCGTGGCATGTTGTTCAGCAAGGACCGGGCGGTCACGTCAATGAGGAATCGCCTGCGCGCCTTGGGCGTGCAGACCCTCAAGGCCTTGCCCGACCCGCTCTTGCAAGCTGCCTGAGCGAGCCGCGCTCAGGCCAGAACGGCCTGTTCCCGTTGGGCTGTGCTGGCCTCGATGGATGCGCTGGCGGGTTGCAGCGCCTGAAAGCTGTCCGCGCTCGACAGCGGCCAAAAGTCGCGGAACACGCTGGGCAGCGTCGGCAACGCGTTCAAGACGGCGCCGGCCGGCACGTGCATGATCTGCCGGCTGAGCAGGCGCACATCGGTGCCCTTCATGCGGCGCATGATGTGGTGCGCCTTGACCTGGCCGGGGTGCTGCAGTCCGGCGGCCTGCACCAGCTCCTTGAGGGCATGCAGGGTGCTGTTGTGAAAGTTGTGTACCCGCGTGGCCTTGTCGGGGACCACCAGGGCTTGCTGGCGGACCGGGTCTTGCGTGGCGACGCCGGTCGGGCAGTTGCCGGTGTGGCAGGTCTGCGCCTGGATGCAGCCCAGCGCCATCATGTAGCCGCGTGCGGCATTGCACCAGTCAGCGCCTAACGCCATCAGGCGCACCATGTCAAAAGCGCTGACGACCTTGCCGGCTGCGCCCAGCGAGATGCGCTCGCGCAGGTTTACGCCGATCAGTGTGTTGTGCACCAGCAGCAAGCCTTCTTGCAGTGGCGCGCCGACGTGGTCGCTGAATTCGACCGGCGCGGCGCCCGTGCCTCCTTCGGCACCGTCGACCACAATGAAGTCGGGGGTGATGCCGGTCTCCAGCATGGCCTTGACGATCGCAAACCACTCCCAGGGATGGCCGATGCACAGTTTGAAACCGGTCGGCTTTCCACCCGAGAGTTGGCGCAGGCGGGCGATGAATTGCATCAGCTCGGTCGGGGTGCTGAAGGCGCTGTGGCTGGAGGGGGAAATACAGGCTTCGCCCACCTGCACGCCACGAGCCTCGGCGATTTCGGGTGTTACCTTGGCGCCCGGCAGCACGCCACCATGACCCGGCTTGGCGCCCTGACTGAGCTTGATTTCAATCATCTTGACCTGCGGGTCGCGGGCATTGGTGATGAAGGCTTCCTCGTTGAAGCTGCCGTCCCGGTGCCGGCAACCAAAATAGCCCGAGCCGATTTCCCAGATCAGGTCGCCGCCATGCTCGCGGTGGTGGCGGGAGATGGAGCCTTCACCGGTGTCGTGCGCAAAGCCGCCCATCTTCGCGCCTTTGTTCAGCGCCATGATGGCGTTGGCCGAGAGCGAGCCAAAGCTCATGGCCGAGATGTTGAAAACACTGGCGTGGTAGGGCTGGGTGCAGGGACTTTTGGAGGCTGAGGGCAGGCCCGGCTGACCGCCGATCCAGAGCCGGAAGTCGGCCGACGGCAGCTGGGTCGGGGCCATGGAATGATTGACCCATTCGTAGCCGGCCTGGCCGACATCGAGTTGGGTGCCAAAAGGCCGGTTGTCTGGCTCGCCTTTGGCGCGCTGGTAGACCAGCGAGCGCTGCGCCCGCGAGAAGGGCAGCGACTCGCTGTCGCTCTCGATAAAATATTGCCTGATCTCCGGTCGAATGAATTCGAAGAGAAATCGCAAATGGCCAATGACCGGGTAGTTGCGGGTGATGGCGTGACGCGTCTGACTCAGGTCGCGCAGGCCCAGCAGGGTGAGCAGCCCGGCGGCGCTCAGCAAGGGCCAGCCGACCCCCATCATCCAGACGCTTCCCAGCGACAAGGCTGCCGCAGCGGCGCACAAAGCCAGCGCCCAGTAGCGCACGGGCAGCAGTTGGTCAAAGTACTTGAGCATGCGCATCCTTTTTTAGGGTATCCGGATCAAAAGATAAGGCCCCTCAAAATAAAACCTGTCAGCGTGGGGGGCGGCGGCGTTTGCTGGCGAAAATCGCCAGATCTTCATTTGAGCGGTTTGATTTTTTAATCTTTTGTATTTTCTGAGCAGAGCATGTCATGACTTTTCCATCCCCCGCCTTGCCTGTGCTCGAGCCGTCTGACTTTGATGAGCTCGATGCGATTTTGGATGATATGCGCTCGCGCATGGACGAAACCCCGCAGTGGGAGTTTTGTGAAGGCTTCATGGCCGCCATCCTATGCTGCCGCCGCCCCCTGTCCCCGCAAGAGTACCTGCCCGTGCTGCTGGGGCTGCCCGCGCCGGATCAGTCGCCGTCTGATGACGATGGCTCATTTGCCGATGTCGCGCAGGCCGAGCGCTTTAGCCAGCTCTGGCAGCGTCGCCTGAGCGAGGTGCAGACGGCGCTAGAAGCAGATGTCGAGAACCTTGAGGACGAGGCCTGCTACAGCCCGGAGCTAATCGATGTGCGCTCCGCCGTGGCCGACATGTCGGCCGAAGAACAAGCGCTCTTTAGCCAGAGCGACCTGCCGTCGTTTGCTCAGGTCTGGGCCCTGGGCTTCATGTTCGCTGTGGAGTGCTGGCCGCAGGAGTGGGATGCCCCGCGTGACAAAGACCTGGCCAAGGTGCTCGACGAGTCGCTGGGTGCCATCATCTCCCTGACGCTGGACGATACCGACGAGCCGACCATTTCGCCCTTGTTCGAGGACGGCCCGCCCACCACCAGTGTGCAGCGGTTCAATGCGTTGGCCGATGCGATCTGGGCGGTCTACACCTTGCGTGAAATCTGGCGCGAACTCGGTCCGCGCATTGATACCGTGCGCAAACCAGCCACGCCAGGGCGTAACGATGCATGCCCCTGCGGTAGCGGGAAAAAGTACAAAAAGTGCTGCAGCGCGAGCTGAGCCTCAATCCTGGATTTAGGTTCAACCCATGAAGTGGCGCAGCGCCTGTGCAACCAACTCGGGCTGCTCTTCCGGGATAAAGTGACCGGCCGGCATGGCGTGGCCGCTGACTTCGCCGCTGCACTGCGCCTGCCACAGCGACAGCGGATCGAACAGGCGGTGCACGACGCCGCGTTCACCCCACAGGACCAGCAAGTCGCAGGCGATTTTTTGCCCGGCGGCCCGACTCTCGCGGTCATGCGTGAGGTCAATGTCGGCGCTGGCGCGGTAGTCCTCGCAGGCGGTGTGCAGGGCCTCGGGCGTGCAAAAGCAGCGCTCGTACTCGGCCAGGGCCTCGGGCTCGATGTAGCCCAGCCCCTGGCTGCCCCAGCCGCCGAGCTTGGCATGCAAATAGGCCCGGGCCAGTTCGGGATGGGTCGAGCCCATCATCATTTCGGGTAGCGGCGAGGGCTGCAGCATGTGGAACCAGTGGTAGTAAGCGCGCGCAAATGCCATGTAGGGCTCGCTCAGGGTGCGACCTTCGTACATGTCCAGCGTGGGCGCGATGTCAATCACGCACAGCCGGCTCACGCGCTGCGGGTGGTCGACCGCCAGTCGGTGCGCCACGCGGCCGCCGCGGTCATGGCCGCAAACGGCAAATTGCGCGATGCCCAGCGCGTCCATCACGCCGACCATGTCGTGGGCCATGTTGCGCTTGCTGTAGTTGCTGTGGTCCGGCAGGCCGGGTGTTTTGGACGAGTCGCCGTAGCCGCGCAGGTCGGGCATGACCAGGCTGTAGCGGTCCGCCAGGCGGTGTGCCACGCGCTGCCACATCACGTGCGACTGCGGAAAGCCGTGCAGCAGCAAGAGCGCGGGTTTGCGCGGCTGGCCTAACGCCTGACGTGAATGCCGGGCCAGGATGGAAGCGCCGTTGACCTCGAAGCGCTGCATTTCAAATCCGTCGAACCAGCTCATGACGTGACTCCTCGTGTTGGCTTGCAGTGTGATGACAGGATGGGCTTGCAGCCCCGGCTCAGCGGGCGTGCTCTTGGCGCAGCAGGCTGACGAGTTTTTTCAAGGCGTGGTCCACGGTGGCGGCTCGGACCGCCTGCCGGTCGCCGTCGAACTGTCGAATCTCGCTGACCAGTCCGGCTGGCGTTACCCAACCCAGCCAGACCGTGCCCACCGGCTTGTCGCGGCTGCCGCCGCCGGGGCCGGCGACGCCGGTGACGGCCACGGCGACTTGCGCGCGGGAGCGCTGCAGCGCACCGGTGGCCATGGCGCAGACCACGGCTTGGCTGACGGCGCCATGCTCGTTAATGAGTGCCTCAGGCACGCCCAGCAGTTCGGTCTTGGCGGCGTTGGAGTAAGTCACAAAGCCGCGCTCAAACCAGGCGCTGGAGCCGGCCAGGTCGGTGCAGGCTGCAGCGATCAGGCCGCCGGTGCAACTCTCGGCGGTGGCCAGGCAAAGCCCTTGCGCAAGCAGCAGGTCGGCCAGGTCCGAGACAGCGGTGTGGGTGTTCATGCAGCTCTCCAGAAGAAAGTCCATGCGGCGATGACCAGCAGCGTGCAAAAAGCGGCCAGCACATCGTCAAACATGATGCCAAAACCGCCGCGCGGTCCAAAGCCTTTAAAGCGCTGATCGGCCCAGGCCATCGGCCCGACCTTGATGGCGTCAAAAGCCCGAAAAATCAAAAAAGCCGCCAGCTGAGCGCCCAGGCCGGCCGGCAGCACCAGCCACAGCACCAGCCAGAAGGCGGCAATTTCATCCCACACGATGTGGCCCGAGTCGGCCACCTGCATATGTTGGGCGGTGACCGTGCAGGCCCACCAGCCCAGCAGCATGGCCGCGCCGATCAGCAGGCCGGTCTGCACCGTGCTCAGCCACGGCTGCAGAACCAAAAACGACAGCCAGGCCCAGAGCGTTCCGGCCGTACCCGGCGCCACCGGGCTCAGGCCCGAGCCTAAGCCCAGAGCGATGAAGTGAGCCGGGTGTGCCAGCATGAAGCGTGCGGTGGGCCGAAAAATGGGACCCTGGGCTGGCGCGGGTGTTGGTGCGAAGTCCGACAGGTCTGGCATGGGTGATGTTGTTCAGGCGGGGGTCAGGCAAAGTGATCGAACGAGGCGTAGCTGTTGGCCAGGCGCTGGCCCTGAGCGTCCAGCAGCCGCAGGCCGGGCTCGGCGTCCATCCTGCCGATGCGCGTGACGGGTGTGCAGGCCAGCGCGGCGGCGGCCTTCACGGCGTTGCGCTGCGACGGCGCTGCGGTGAAGGCCAGTTCATAGTCGTCGCCGCCGGCCAGCACATAGTCCAGCACGGGTCGGGCCAGCTCAAGTGGGCGCCATTGCGGGTGCGACTGAGCGGCCAGCAGCGGGGCAACGTCGGCCGCATGGACCGTGGCGCCACAGCCGGAGGCTTTGAGCACATGGGTGAGGTCGCCAAGCAGGCCGTCGCTGATGTCAATGGCGGCGCTGGCGATGCCGCGCAGCGCCAGGCCCAGGGCGACGCGGGGTTCGGGCTGCTCCAGGCGCAGACGGGCCTGTTCGAGCAAGTCATCTGGCCAGGCACCCGGATGCTGCATGCCCTCCAGCGCCAGCCGGGCGTCGCCCAGCGTGCCGCTGACATACAGGTCGTCGCCGGCGCGTGCGCCGCTGCGCCGCAAGGCCTGGCCTTGGCCCTTGATGACCTCGACCTCCCCAAACACCGTGATGCAGATGGTCAAGGGGCCTTGCGTGGTGTCACCGCCGACCAACTCGCAGCCGTGGGTGTCGGCAAGCGCCCACAGCCCGGCGGAAAAGCCGGCCAGCCAGGACTCGTCAATGCGCGGCAGCGCCAGTGCCAGCGTGAGGGCCAGTGGCTTGGCGCCGCAGGCGGCCAGATCGCTGAGGTTGACGGCCAGGGCCTTGTGGCCGAGCTTGCGGGCGTCCACGTCGGCAAAAAAATGACGCCCCTCGACCAGCATGTCGCTGGAAATGGCCAGTTGCGTGCCCTGCCGGGGTTGCAGCAAGGCGCAGTCGTCGCCCACGCCCAGCACGGCGCGCACCGGCTGGCGTGTGAAGTAGCGTGCAATCAGATCGAACTCGCCCATAGGGGCATGAGCATACAGGGCTAGCGAGCCTTGTCTGCCAGGGCTGGCTGGGGCGCCAGGAAGCTCGCAGGTTCGCGCCTGAGCCGGGTCTTGATCGCCTGCCGGATGCGCCGGCGATCTGCCGCGCTGACGCTGTGGGCCTGCAAAGCCAGCCTGAAGGCCAGGTAAAAGCTCACGCCCAGATTGGCCATGCCGATGAGTGGAATGGCCAGCACGCACCACCAAAAATCGGCCAGCGTCAAGATGGACGGACCGAGTGCGGCGGCCGCCGCAGCCAGCTGTCCGGCCGACAGCGTGACGTGGCGTACCTCGAGCCCGAGCCCGAAAAAACCGGTGATCGGGGTCAGCAGGCCCAGCATGAAGCCCAGCGAAATATTCGAGGCAAAGCCGGAGATGTTGTCCCGCAGGAAGCTGGTCCAGCGTGCGGCCCGCGCGCTACCGAGCAGGGCTGTCAGGCGCGGGTTATAGCGCATGGCCGAGTCGAGCCGGTGCAGGACGAAGGCGTTTTCAGCCCAGCCGGCCACCAGGCTGGAGCTAAACAGCAGCACGCCGGTCAGGCCCGCCCAGAGCAAGGTGGGGCCGAGCAGGGTCAGCGACTGCAGCACGTACTCGGCCTGGGCCACAGACAGTGCCGCGTGCCCCGCCAGTGCCCAAAGCAAGGCGCTGATGAGCAGCACGGCGGGCACCACCGTCAGCACGTTGCCCAGCACCGCTGCGACCTGCGAGCGCACCAGGTGTGTGACTTCGTCGACAAACTCGCCTACGGCGGCGCCAGCGCTCAGGTCTTTGAGCTTGGCAGCCATGGCCGGGGCGGTCATGGCTGGTTGCTTGGTGGCCAGGGTGAAATGCAGCAACTGGATGACGATAAAGCTCGCCGCGTAGGCCAGGCTGGCGGCCATGCCGCTCCAGAAGGCCGACAGGCCCAGCGCCATCACGCCGAACTTGAGGAAGGTGGTGACGCCGGTGATGGCGCCGCCGCCCATGGCCTTGCGCAACATGTCGCGGTATTCGGCCGGGTTGCGGGTGATGTAGTGGGCGCCGGTTTCGGCGCTGCGCTCGGCCATCTTGGCGGCCAGCAAGCTGGAGTTGGCGGCGATCAGCGCGCGCAGGCTCTGGTTGTCGTGGTTGACCTGCACGCGGCGCGCCAGCAGCTTGAGCGCTGCTGCCGCCGGCTTCCCCGAAAGCAGGGCGTCAAGCAGTTCCTTGACCCGCAGCAGGCGCTCGCGCAGCTGTCGCAGCCCAAACACCATGCTCATCGAGATGCCGTTTTGGTCCAGGTGCGCATAGACGCTGTTGATGGCGCGCCGGCAGGCGTCGAGTCGGTCCCGGTACTGCTGCGCAGCGGCCTGCAGGCGGACCTCGTCGCGCTGGGCTTGAAAGAAGATGTGCCCCAGTTCTTCGACGTCAGCGGGCAGAGCCTGAAAAGCGCGGGCTTCGCGGTCTTCGACGCTCATGCGCATGCGCAGCTCTGGTGCGAAGCCGGCGGCCCGAATCTGGGCCGTGCAGTAGGTGATGGACTCGAGCAGACTTTCCTGCCAGTGCCGACACAGCGCTTCGGGCGAGTCCGACAGGAGCCTGACCAGGCGCTCAAGCTGCGCGTCCTCCAGGGCGTTCAACCATTGGGCATCATGGCGTCGGGATGCCAGCATCGAAAACAGCTCGGCCGCGTCTGTCGTCTCCGGCGTTCCAGGCAGGCACTTGCGGCCAAAACGCTCGGCCAGCGCGCTGATAAAAGCCGCATGTGGCGCAAAGCCGAAGTCGGCCAGCAGGGTTGTGAAATCCAGCGTGTCCATCAGCTTGTGCCACCACGCCTGCAAGCGCAACTGCAGCTCGGGCCGCAGCTCCACTGCGTCCATGAACTGCTCCAGCCGGGCAACGCTGGCTTCGGTGGAAGCTTGGCGGCCCCTTAGCCAGCGCAGGAATTCGATCAACCAGAGGTGGCGCCGGGCCAGGTCGGCGTTGGGATCAAGTGCGGCCAGCAGTTTCGCCAGACTGGGCTGGCCTCTGCGCCGGATCAATGCAGGACTCGGCTGCTGGTGTGCGTTCCGGCCTCCAGCATGAACATGGGAATCGCGACCTCGAACCGGGTGCCATCTTCGGCTACGCAAAAATAGCTGCCGTGCATGGCGCCACTGGCCGTTCGCAGCCGGGAACCGCTGGTGTACTCGAATGACTCGCCTGGCTTGAGCAGGGGCTGGTGCCCGACCACGCCCAGGCCCTTGACCTCTTCGGTGTGGCCGTTGGCATCGCTGATGATCCAGTGCCTGGCGATCAGCTGTGCGGGTACGTCGCCCGTGTTGGTCACGGTGACGGTGTACGCAAAGGCAAAAACCTCTTCAGCCGGCGCGGACTGTTCGGGCAGGTAGTGAGGCTGGACTTGGCAGGAAAATTCGTATTGAGGCATGGTGTGTCTGGCTTGCGTCGAGTAATGTTAACCGGCCTGGGTCGCGGGGGTGAATTGGTCGCGGGCGCCCTGGCGGGCAGCCAGTGCCTGAGCTGGCGATCTGCACGCTTGGCCGGTGACGCGTTTACAACGCTCCATAGTCCGCCAAGGGACTTGCGGCCCGACGTGACTTGCTGCGGCTTGGCGAGCACTGCCACAATTGAGGCATGAGCAAACCCAACTACCGCATCGCACCCTCGATTTTGTCGGCCGACTTCGCCCGTTTGGGCGAAGAGCTTAAAAACGTCATCGCTGCCGGTGCCGACTGGATTCACTTTGACGTGATGGACAACCACTACGTGCCCAACTTGACCTTCGGCCCCATGATCTGCCAGGCGCTCAAGCCCCACGCGGTGACGGCCAACGGCCAGCCGGTGCCCATTGATGTGCATTTGATGGTGCAACCGGTTGACAGTCTGGCCGCTGCATGTGCAGAGGC
>CAIMVC010000086.1 GCA_903844825.1 uncultured Burkholderiales bacterium
ACGTGCCCCTGGTCGGTGACTTTCATTACAACGGTCACCGCCTGCTGACCGATTACCCGGCCTGCGCCCAGGCACTGTCGAAGTACCGCATCAACCCCGGCAATGTCGGCAAGGGTGACAAGCACGATCGTCAGTTCGGCCAGATGATTGAAGCTGCGGTGCGTTGGAACAAGGCGGTTCGCATTGGTGTGAACTGGGGAAGCCTGGACCAGGAGCTGCTGGCCGGCCTGATGGACGAAAACAGTGCTCGCAGCAGCCCCTGGGATGCGCGACAAGTGATGTACGAGGCGCTGATCACCTCGGCTATTTCTTCGGCCAACCTGGCGCAGGAGATGGGACTGGCGCATGAGCAGATCATCTTGTCGTGCAAGGTCAGTGGCGTGCAGGACCTGATTTCCGTCTACCGCGAACTGGCCAGGCGCACGCGCCACCCGCTGCACCTGGGCCTGACCGAAGCGGGCATGGGCACCAAGGGTACGGTGGCCTCGGCCACGGCGTTGTCGATTCTCCTGCAAGAGGGTATTGGCGACACGATCCGCGTCTCGCTGACCCCGCAGCCGGGCGAGTCGCGAACGCAGGAGGTGGTGATCGCAGCCGAGATTTTGCAGGCCCTGGGTTTGCGCAGTTTTGTGCCCAGCGTCACGGCTTGCCCGGGTTGTGGCCGTACCACCAGCACCACCTTTCAGGAACTGGCCAAGCAGATCGACGACTTCCTGCGGGCGCAAATGCCGCTGTGGCGGGAGCAGTACCCGGGCGTCGAAAAACTCAAGGTCGCTGTCATGGGCTGCATCGTCAACGGGCCCGGCGAGAGCAAGCATGCCGACATCGGCATCAGCTTGCCTGGCTCGGGTGAGGCGCCTGCTGCGCCGGTCTTTATCGACGGCGAGAAAAGCCTGACTTTGCGCGGTGATGCCATCGCCCAGGAGTTCCAGGTGATTGTTGAAAATTACATTGAAAAACGCTTTGGCGGCCAGTCGGCTGCCACTGCTGCATAAAGACCCATGGCTGAAAAACTGCTTGCCGTCAAAGGCATGAACGATATCTTGCCGCCGGATTCGGCGCGCTGGGAATGGCTTGAGGACAAGGTGCGCCAGCTGATGTCGCGCTACGCTTACCGCAACATTCGCACACCGATCCTGGAGCACACCCAACTCTTTGTGCGCGGCATCGGCGAGGTCACCGACATTGTTGAAAAAGAGATGTACTCCTTCGAGGACCGCTCGGACAAGCACGGCGACCACGCCCACCTGACCATGCGCCCGGAAAACACCGCCAGCGTGGTGCGCGCGGTGACCGAGCACAACCTGTTGTACGAGGGCGGCAAGCGCCTGTATTACATGGGGCCGATGTTCCGGCGCGAACGCCCGCAGCGCGGTCGCTACCGGCAGTTTCACCAGATTGGCGCCGAGGCGCTGGGTTTTGGCGGCCCGGAAGTGGACGCCGAGCTGATCTTGCTGGCGGTGGCCCTGTGGAAGGCGCTGGGCCTGACCGACTGGCGCCTGGAAATCAACAGCCTGGGCCAGCCCGAAGAGCGGGCCCAACATCGCGAGCGGCTGATCGCTCACCTGCAAGCCCACGAAGGGCTGCTTGACGAGGAGGCCAGGCGGCGCTTGCACAGCAACCCGCTGCGCATTCTCGACACCAAAAATCCGGCCATGCAGGCCGTGGTGGAGAGCGCCCCGCGCCTGATTGACTTTTTGGGTCCGCAGTCACTGGCCCACTTTGAGGCGCTGCAGGCCATCCTGGACGCCAATGGGATTGCCTGGACACTCAATCCGCGTCTGGTGCGCGGGCTGGACTATTACAACCTCACGGTGTTTGAGTTCGTCACCGACCGCCTGGGTGCGCAGGGCACGATCTGTGCAGGCGGACGCTACGATTACCTGATCGGCCAGATGGGCGGCAAGCCGGCCCCTGCCGTTGGCTGGGCGCTGGGCGTCGAGCGGGTGCTCGAACTCGTCAAGGAGTTAGGGCAGGGCGACGCGCTGCCGGTGCCCGATGCCTATGCGGTGATTCCTGAAACGGCGGCCTTGCCGCTGGCACTGCGCACGCTGCAGGCGCTGCGCGCCGAGGGTGTGAGCGTGCAGATGCATGCGCAGGCAGGCCTGGGCGCCGAGGGCATGGGGAGCATGAAGTCGCAGTTTAAGCGGGCCGATGCCAGTGGCGCCCGCTTTGCCCTGATCTTTGGCGCCAGCGAACTCGCCCAAGGTTGCGTGGCGATCAAGCCCTTGCGCGCCGGCAAGGATGACAGCCTCGCGGCCCAGACCTTGCAAAAGCTCGACGACGTCGCCGCCTGGGCCGAAGGCCTGCGCGCCTGACTCCGCCGGCCGCCGGTCCCGGACGCGTCCCGGGGCCGCACCCCCACCCTACAATCGCCTCTTACTCCGAACACAGACCAAAGACACCATGGCAAAACATCTGGACCTTGAAGAGCAGGAACAGCTCGACGAGCTCAAACACTTCTGGAAGCGTTACGGCAACCTGATCAGTTCGGTGCTGATCGTGGTTTTAGGCGCGGTCGCCGCGTGGAATGGCTACCAGTACTGGCAGCGCAGTCAAGCGGCACAGGCTTCGGTGATGTACGACGAAGTCGAGCGGGCAGCCCAGTCGGGCGATCTGGCCAAGCTGGACCGCACGTTGGCCGATATGAAAGACCGCTTTGGCCGCACCACCTATGCTCAGCAGGCCGCCTTGCTTGCTGCGCGAACGTATTACGAGAAAAGCAAGCCCGACAGCGCCAAAGCCGCGCTGGTCTGGGTTGCCGAGCAGAGCGCCGACGAGGGCTACCAGGCCGTTGCCAAACTGCGGCTGGCGGGCCTGTTGCTCGAGACCAAGGCTTATGACGAAGCCCTGCAGCAGCTCGCGGGTAACTTCCCCTCTGATTTTGCAGCCCTGGCAGCAGACCGCCGCGGCGATGTACTGGCCGCCCAAGGCAAGAAAGATGAAGCCAAGGCGCAATACCAAAAAGCCTACGCCGAGATGCAGGAGCGGGTGGAGTATCGGCGGCTGGTCGAAGTCAAGCTCAACGCCATGGGTGTTGACGTGAGCAAGACGCCCGCGCCAGCGGCCGAGGCGAAGAAATGAGGGTGACTGCCCGCCATCACCTGCGCAAGGGGGGCGTCGGCCCGGTCCGCGCAGCCAGCGGTGTCTCGGCATCGGTCAGGTCCGGTCTCGGGCGTTGGGCTGTGCGGGTTTGCTCCGTGCTGTTGTTGCCGGTCTGGCTCGCTGCCTGCTCTAGCGGCTCGCCCAAGCCCAAGCCCGCCGAGCTCGGCCCGGTGATGCCGTCGCTGGCCGTGCAGCAAGTCTGGCGAACGTCCCTGGCCACCGTGAATTTTCCGCTGGCGGTACACGTGTCGGGTACGACCGTGACGCTGGCCGGTAGTGACGGCTCGGTGCTGGCGCTGGACGCGGCGACCGGGCGCGATATCTGGCGTGCCCGGGTCGGCGCCTCGCTGGCCGCTGGCGTGGGGAGTGACGGGCGCCTGGCTGCCGTGGTCACCCAGGCCAACGAGCTGGTGGCGTTGCAGGAAGGCCGGGAAATCTGGCGTCAAAAACTCTCCGCCCAGGGCTATACCTCCCCATTGGTGGCAGGTGGCCGGGTTTTCATGCTGGCGGCCGATCGCTCGGTCAATGCCTTTGACGGCAGCACGGGCCGCAAGCTCTGGACGCAGCAGCGTCCCGGTGAGCCGCTGGTGCTGCGCCAGGGGGGGGTCATGCTGGCCGTCGGCGATACGCTGGTGGTGGGACTGGCAGGTCGACTGGCTGGCCTGAACCCGTTGAATGGCAGTGTGCGCTGGGAGGTGCCGCTAGCCTCGCCGCGGGGCATCAACGATGTCGAGCGTCTGGTCGACCTGGTCGGTCCTGCTGCCCGGGTGGCTCAGACGGTGTGTGCCCGGGCCTTCCAGGCCAGCGTGGGTTGTGTCAACGCTGAGCGCGGCAGCTTGCTCTGGACCCGGCCGGCCGACGGCACGGTGGGCCTGGCCACCGACGAGCGTCTGTTGTTTGGTACCGAGGCGGATGGCACGGTGCTGGCCTGGCGTCTGAGCGACGGGGATCGCGTCTGGTCGACGGATCGCTTGCGTTTTCGTACCCCGACCGCACCTTTGGTGATCGGCCGCTCCATCGCCGTGGGCGATCTGGCTGGGTTTGTTCACCTGTTATCCCGCGAGGACGGCAGTTTGCTCAACCGTTTGAGCACCGATGGCTCGGAAATCGCTGCCAGCCCGGTCTTGGCAGGGAACACCCTGGTGGTGGTGACCCGTCTGGGCGGTGTGTTCGGCTTTGCGCCGCAATAAATAGATAGCTACGTACGCGGGGCGTTGTCCGCCTTGCCAAAGAAGATTTGATGAAACCTGTTATTGCCCTTGTGGGCCGGCCCAATGTGGGCAAGTCGACGCTGTTTAACCGGCTGACCAAGTCGCGCGATGCGATCGTGGCGGACTATGCCGGGCTCACGCGTGACCGCCACTACGGCAACGCCAAGCTCGGCTCGCAGGACTTCATTGTCATCGACACCGGTGGCTTTGAGCCAGACGCCGTGAGTGGTATCTACAAGGAAATGGCCAAGCAGACGCGCCAGGCCGTGGCCGAGGCCGACGTGGTGATTTTTGTGGTCGATGCACGCGCGGGCATCAGTGCCCAGGATCATGACATTGCCAGCTACCTGCGCAAGCTTGGCAAGCCCAGTTTGCTGGTGGCCAACAAGGCCGAGGGCATGCAAGAGGGCGTGCAGTTTTCAGAATTCTTCGAGCTTGGCCTGGGTGAAGTGCTGCCGGTTTCGGCGTCGCACGGTCAGGGTATGCGCACGCTGGTTGAAATGGCGCTGGCCCCCCTGCACCTGCCCGACCCCGATGCACTGGCTCAAGACGTCGACCCCGGCATCATCAAGCTGGCGGTGGCCGGTCGTCCCAATGTGGGCAAGTCAACCTTGATCAACACCTGGCTGGGCGAGGAGCGCCTGGTGGCTTTTGATCTGCCCGGCACCACCCGCGACGCGATCTCCGTGCCTTTTGAAAAAGCCGGCCAGCGCTTTGAACTCATCGACACCGCCGGTCTGCGCCGCCGTGGCAAGGTCTTTGAGGCGATTGAAAAGTTCTCGGTCGTCAAGACCCTGCAAGCCATTGAGAGCGCCAACGTCGTCCTGTTGCTGCTGGACGCCACGCAGGGGGTGACGGATCAGGATGCACACATCGCTGGCTACATTCTCGAAAGCGGCCGAGCCGTGGTGCTGGCCATCAATAAATGGGATGCTGTTGACAGCTACCAGCGCGAGATCGTCGAGCGGTCCATCGAAACCCGTCTGGCGTTTTTGAAGTTTGCGTCCATTCACAAGATTTCGGCGATCAAGCGCCAGGGCCTGGCACCCGTCTGGAAGTCCATCATCCAGGCCCATGCTTCGGCGACCCGAAAGATGTCCACGCCGGTGCTCACGCGCTTGCTGCTCGAAGCGGTGCAGTTCCAGCAGCCGCAGCGCTCAGGCATGTTCCGGCCCAAGATGCGCTACGCGCACCAGGGCGGCATGAACCCGCCCATCATCATCATCCATGGCAATTCGCTCGAGCACGTCAGCGAGTCCTACAAACGCTACCTGGAGGGACGTTTCAGGAAAGAATTTGACCTCGTCGGCACGCCCATGCGGATTCAGATGAAGACCTCCCACAACCCCTTTACCGACAAGGAATCGGACTGAGACTACAGTTTTGGCAGAAGGCGCTGTGTTAAGGTATTGGCTTCCCATAACAATTCTTAGAGCGTCTCTCAGAACAACTCTAGAACACGGAGAATATCGTGAGCAATAACAAAGGTCAGCTGTTGCAGGACCCCTTCCTCAATACCCTGCGTCGTGAGCATGTGCCGGTGTCGATTTACCTCGTCAACGGTATCAAGCTGCAGGGCCAGATCGAATCCTTCGATCAGTACGTCGTGTTGCTGCGCAACACCGTCACTCAGATGGTTTACAAGCACGCCATCTCCACCATCGTTCCAGGTCGCGCGGTCAACTTTGCCGCAGCCGAGGCCGAAGAAAGCACTCAGAGCTGAGTGCGCAGGATAGTCCCCTGACTGCGCCTGTCTCTGTCCTTCTGGTCGGAGTTGATTTTGGTTCTCCCAACTTTGACGCCAAGCTCGAAGAGTTAGGCTTGCTCGCCCAGACCGCCGGTTTGCAGCCGGTGGCACGGGTGACCTGCAAGCGCCGGGCGCCCGACGCAGCGCTGTTTATCGGCAGCGGCAAGGCTGACGAAATCAAGATGCTGGCCCGTGAGACGGGCGCGACCGAAATACTTTTTGACCAGTCGCTGAGTCCGGCTCAACAGCGCAACCTCGAACGTCATCTGGACATGCCGGTCAATGACCGCACCCTTTTGATTCTCGAGATATTCGCCCAGCGCGCCCGCAGCCACGAAGGCAAGCTGCAGGTTGAACTGGCGCGGTTGCAGTATTTGTCGACGCGGCTGGTGCGGCGCTGGTCGCACCTGGAGCGGCAGACCGGTGGCGCCGGTGTCCGTGGCGGCCCGGGTGAAAAACAGATCGAGCTCGACAAACGCATGATCAGTGAATCAATCAAGCGAACCAAAGAGCGCCTGACCAAGGTCAAGCGCCAGCGCCAGACCCAGCGCCGCCAGCGCGAGCGGCGCAATTCCTTCGCCATTTCTCTGGTGGGCTATACCAACGCCGGCAAAACCTCGCTGTTTAATGCGCTGGTCAAGGCGCGGGCCTACGCGGCGGACCAGTTGTTTGCCACGCTCGACACCACAACCCGTCAGCTCTACCTGGGCGAGGCGGCGCGCTCGGTTTCGCTGTCGGACACCGTCGGCTTTATCCGCGACTTGCCGCATGGCCTGATTGACGCATTTGAGGCGACCTTGCAGGAAGCCGCTGATGCCGATTTGCTGTTGCACGTGGTGGATGCCGCCAATCCGGAGCATCTCGAGCAGATTGCCGAGGTCCAGCGGGTGTTGGCCGAAATTGGCGCCGACGCAGTGCCGCAGGTGCTGGTGTTCAACAAGCTGGACGCTATGGAACCGGCTTGCCTGCCGCTGCAGTTGCAGGACAGTTGCGAGGTGGCCGATCCTCACGGCGGCCCGGGGCGGCGCCTGGAGCGGGTTTTCGTCAGCGCCCATTCGGGCCGGGGCCTGCCCGAGTTGCGTGAACTGCTGTCGCGCCATGCGACTGCGCTGCCGACAGAGCCAGAGCACTTGCCCGACGAGCGCTTTGATAGCCCCGGACTTGATGTGGCTGTTGGTTGATTAGGCACAATGTCGGTGTTACAAAAAACAAGAGAATTCGATCCCATGAATCTGAACCCTGTGCTCCAGACGATCACGGCCTTGCCGGCTCGCCTGAAACATCGTGCCCGAGGCATGTTCAACCTCAACGACCCACGCTGGGGTCGTGATGACGACAAGCCCGCTGACACCAAACCCGAGCCAGCGCGTGACGACAGCGCCAGCCGCCCGGCCGCTCGGCCCAAGCCTCAGGCATCCAACCAGGGACCACCGGATCTGGACGAGTTGTGGCGTGACTTCAACCGCAAACTCGGCGGCTTGTTTGGCGGCAACAAAGGCGGCTCGGGCCGCCCGGGAGGGGGCGGTGGCGCTGGCGGGTTTCAGCCGCCCGATATGAAAAATGCCGGTTTTGGCATTGGACTGATTGCCATCATTGGTGTGCTGATCTGGCTGGGCACCGGCTTTTTTATTGTGCAGGAGGGCCAGCAAGCAGTGATCACGCAGTTCGGCCGCTACAAGGCGACTGTTGGCGCGGGTTTCAACTGGCGCTTGCCTTACCCAGTGCAGCGCCACGAGTTGGTGGTCGTCACGCAAATTCGTTCGGTCGATGTCGGTCGCGACACCGTCATCAAGGCCACCGGCCTGCGCGAGTCGGCCATGCTGACCGAAGACGAAAACATTGTGGAGATCAAGTTTGCCGTGCAATACCGGCTGAATGACGCACGTGCTTATTTGTTTGAAAGTAAAGACCCGGCCGGCGCCGTGGTGCAGGCCGCTGAAACTGCCGTGCGTGAGGTGGTCGGCAAGATGAAGATGGACACTGCGCTGTCGGAAGAGCGTGACCAGATCGGCCCCCGCGTGCGAGCGCTGATGCAGACCATCCTGGACCGCTACAAGGTAGGTGTCGAGGTCGTCGGCATTAACTTGCAGCAAAGCGGTGTGCGCCCGCCCGAGCAGGTGCAAGCCTCCTTTGATGATGTGCTCAAGGCCGGTCAGGAGCGCGAGCGCGCCAAGAATGAAGCGCAGGCCTATGCCAACGATGTGATCCCGCGTGCGGTCGGTTCGGCCTCGCGGCTCAAGGAAGAGTCTGAAGCGTACAAGGCGCGTATCGTGGCGCAGGCTCAGGGCGATTCGCAGCGCTTTCGCTCGGTGCTGACCGAATACCAAAAAGCCCCGCAGGTGACCCGCGACCGCATGTACACAGACACCATGCAGCAGGTCTACACCAACGTATCGAAGGTGCTGGTGGAGTCGCGTCAGGGCTCCAACTTGCTGTACCTGCCTCTGGACAAAATCATGCAGTTGAGCGCTCAGGGCGCCGCGGCTGCCTCCGAGCCGCTGAATGCGCCCGCGGCCTCCTTGCCTGCAGCGCCGGCGACTGCCGCGCCCGATGCTCGCACCCGCGATACATCGCGCACGCGTGACCGTGACACCCGCTAAGGACTAAGGATTTACCGTGAACAGAATCGGATTCATCGCATCTTCGGCGCTGGTCGTGCTGGCGCTTTTGAGCTCCATGCTTTTTGTCGTTGACCAGCGGCAGTTTGGCGTGGTCTACGCCCTGGGTCAGATCAAGGACGTCATCACCGAGCCGGGGCTCAATATCAAGTTGCCGCCCCCGTTTCAAAACGTCACGTACATCGACAAACGTTTGCTGACGCTTGACAGCACCGATGCCGAGCCCATGTTGACAGCTGAAAAGCAGCGTGTGGTGATCGACTGGTACGTGCGCTGGCGCATCACGCAGCCCTCGGAATACATCCGCAACGTGGGCCTGGACGAGCGCGCAGGTGCCAACCAGCTCAACCGTGTGGTGCGCAATGCTTTCCAGGAGGAGATCAACAAGCGCACCGTCAAGGACCTGCTGTCGCTCAAACGCGAAGCCCTGATGGCCGATGTCAAGGCCGAGGTCTTGCAGGTGGTGCGTGGCGCCAAGCCCTGGGGTGTGGATGTGGTTGACGTGCGCATCACCAGGGTAGATTACGTGGAAGCCATCACCGAGTCGGTTTACCGACGCATGGAAGCCGAGCGCAAGCGTGTGGCCAATGAACTGCGCTCGACCGGGGCGGCTGAAGGCGAGAAGATTCGTGCTGACGCCGATCGACAACGCGAAGTCACCATCGCCAATGCCTACCGCGATGCCCAGAAAATCAAGGGTGAGGGTGACGCCGAGGCAGCCAAGCTGTACAACGACGCGTTTGGCCGCGACCCGCAGTTCGCACAGTTCTACCGTAGCCTGGACGCCTACAAGGCCAGTTTCAGCAAGAAGTCCGACGTCATGGTGCTCGATCCTTCCTCGGACTTTTTCAAGGCCATGCGCGGTTCAGGCGCAGCCGCTGCGGCGCCCAAAAAGTAGACGAGCTTGGACGTTGACACCCTTTGGCAGGCTCTGGCCCTGGTGTTGGTGGTTGAGGGCCTGCTACCGTTCATCTCCCCGGGCGGCTGGCGCCGGACTTTCGAGCAGATTTTGCATCTAAGCGACGGGCAACTGCGGTTTTTCGGCCTTTGCAGCATGTCGATCGGTCTGGCCTGCCTCTGGCTGCTGACCTGACTTGACCCGCTGGCGGGGCGGTTTATGGTCACAGCGGCTCCGGCATCGGCTTGTTTATCGGCTGTCGGCCGTAAACCCCGCTCAAGCCCGGTAAAATCCTGGTTTTAAAGCTCATCTGAAAAACGCATGCCCGCCTGGTCATCCTCATGGCAATTGCCGGATCAAATTGCCGATGTCCTGCCCTCCGAGGCGCGTCATATCGAAGAACTCCGCCGCCTCTTTCTCGACTCAGCCCGCAGCTATGGCTACGAGTTGGTCATGCCGCCCTTGCTGGAGCACCTGGAGTCGCTGCTGACCGGTACCGGCGAAGCGCTTGAATTGCAGACCTTCAAACTGGTCGATCAGCTGTCTGGGCGAACCCTGGGCCTGCGCGCCGACACCACGCCGCAGGTGGCTCGAATCGACGCCCATCTGCTCAATCGCCAAGGTGTGGCCCGGTTGTGCTACTGCGGCCCCGTGCTCCACACCCGTGCCGAGCGCCCCCACGCCACCCGTGAGCCCCTGCAATTCGGGGCTGAAATTTACGGTCATGCCGGGCCCGAAGCCGACCTGGAGGCGCAGGCGCTGGCGATCGACGGCCTGCGCGCTGCCGGCGTGAAGGACCTCTCGGTGGACATGGCTGACGTGCGTATCGTCAGCAGCTTGCTGTTGGGGGCTCGTCTGAGTCCCGGAGTTTTGGCGCGAATTCACGCCGCGCTTGCGGCCAAAGACAGTGTTGAGCTTTCCGCCTTGTTGCGCGCCCAGGACAGTATTTCTCCGGTTGCTGCCAAGGCGCTGCTGGTTTTGCCCGAACTCTATGGGGATGCGAGCGTGCTGGCCGAGGCCCGGCGGGTGCTGGCCGACGTGCCCGGTGTGCAGGCGGCGCTGGAGGGCATGGCCTGGCTGGCAACGCATGTGGCCGCCTTGGGCAGCGACATCCGTGTCAGCTTTGATCTGGCCGACTTGCGCGGCTATGCCTATTACAGCGGTACCCGTTTTGCGATCTACGGCCACGGCGCCGAACTCGTGCGTGGCGGGCGCTACGACGAAGTCGGTGCCGTGTTCGGACGTAACCGTCCTGCCGCAGGCTTTAGCCTGGACCTCAAGGAACTCGTCAGCGTGCTGGCGCCGCGACCGCTGCGTGCTGCCATTCGCGCCCCCTGGGGTGAGGAAGCCAGCCTGCTTCAAAGTATCGCCCGCCTGCGCGCTGGTGGTGAGACGGTGGCTTGCGTGCTGCCCGGTCACGAGCATGAAGTCAATGAATTCGATTGCGACCGCGAACTGGCCCAGGTGGCCGGTCAGTGGGTCGTGCAGGCGCTCGACCGCTCCGTTTGAAGCCCTGCTTTTTCAACCTTTTCAAGTATCAAAATGACAAATACACAAGCCGCTGCAGCCGGACGCAATGTCGTGGTCGTGGGCACCCAGTGGGGCGACGAGGGCAAGGGCAAGCTGGTGGACTGGCTGACCGAAAAATCGCAGGGTGTGGTGCGCTTTCAGGGCGGTCACAACGCGGGCCACACGCTGGTCATCAATGGCGTGAAGACCGCCTTGCACCTGATTCCCAGCGGCATCATGCGTCCAGGCGTGAAGTGCTACATCGGCAACGGTGTGGTGCTCTCTGCCGCCAAGCTGTTTGAGGAAATTGAGGGCCTGGAAAAAGCCGGCGTTGAGGTGCGCTCGCGGCTGCGCATCAGCGAAGCCTGCCCGCTGATCCTGCCGTTTCACGCGGCCATCGACATCGCCCGCGAAGCGGCCAAGGAAAAAGCCGGTATCGCCAAGATCGGCACCACCGGGCGCGGTATCGGCCCAGCCTACGAAGACAAGATCGCTCGCCGCGCCCTGCGTGTGCAGGACCTTAAATACCCCGAGCGCTTTGCCGCCAAGCTGCGTGAATTGCTGGACCTGCACAACTTCGTGCTGACCCAGTACCTGAACGCTCCAGCGGTTGACTTTGACAGTGTCTACACCGAGTCCATGCGCCACGCCGAGTTGCTACGTCCCATGATGGCTGACGTCTCGCGCGAGCTCAACGAGGCCAATCGCGCCGGTGCGAACTTGCTGTTTGAAGGCGCCCAGGGCACCTTGCTGGACGTCGACCACGGCACCTATCCCTTTGTGACCTCGAGCAACTGCGTGGCCGGCAACGCGGCAGCCGGTGCAGGCGTCGGCCCGGGCATGTTGCATTACGTTTTGGGCATCACTAAGGCGTATTGCACCCGCGTCGGTGGTGGCCCTTTTCCGACTGAGCTCGATTGGGAAACCCCCGGGACCGTGGGTTACCACCTGAGCACCGTGGGCGCCGAAAAAGGCGTGACCACTGGTCGCAGCCGGCGCTGTGGCTGGTTCGACGCCGCCTTGCTCAAGCGCTCGGCGCAGGTCAATGGCCTGTCGGGCCTGTGCATCACCAAGCTCGACGTGCTCGACGGCATTGAGTCGCTGCAACTGTGTACGGGCTACCGCCTTGACGGGCAGATCACCGACATCTTGCCGATGGGCGCCGAGGAGATTGCCCGTTGCGAGCCCCTCTACGAAACCATGCCCGGCTGGACCCAGAGCACGGTGGGCGTGACAGACTACGACAAGCTGCCGGTAGCCGCCCAGCGCTACCTCAGCCGCATTGAAGAGGTGACCGGCGTGCCGATCCACATGATTTCGACCAGTCCCGACCGCGATCACACGATCTTGCTGCGCAACCCTTACGCGGTGTAGTTTCGGGCCGCCCGGGTTTTCCAGGCGGCTTCTCTTTAGCGTCCCGCCAGTACCCAGGAGTTTTTCATGTTGACTGAAGACGGCAAACATCTGTATGTGAGTTACGACGAATACCACAACTTGATCGAAAAACTTGCGATACGGATTTACCAGTCCGAGTGGCAGTTCGACACCATTTTGTGCCTGGCTCGCGGCGGCATGCGTCCGGGCGACATCCTCTCGCGCATCTTCGACAAGCCGCTGGCCATCATGTCCACCAGTTCGTATCGCGCCGATGCGGGCACTGTGCAAGGCAACCTGGACATCGCCCGCTACATCACGACGCCCAAAGGCGAAATCGCCGGCAAGGTGCTGCTGGTCGATGACCTGGCGGACACCGGTCACACCCTCAACGCCGTGATCAACCAGTTGCGCAACAACTACAAGCCCATCACGGATTTGCGCAGCGCCGTGATCTGGACCAAGGGTGTATCGACCTTCAAGCCCGACTATTCGGTTGACTTCCTGCCGACCAACCCGTGGATTCATCAGCCGTTTGAAAGCTACGATGCCCTGCGGCCGCAGCACTTGCTGGAGAAGTGGAAGATCTGACGCGTTGATGGGGCGCTGATCGCGCGGCGAGCGCACGATAAAGGTACGCGGGCGCGCCGCCAAGTCGCTACCATGCAGGGATGAGCGAACTTCCCACCCGACTGATTCACCATCCCTACCAGCCGCCGGCTGGTTTCCAGGCCATCACGGTCCCGATCTACAAGGCTTCCACGGTCATCTTTCCCGATGTCGCTGCCTTGCGCCGGCGCGACTGGACGCAAAAGGCCGGCTACACCTATGGCCTGCAGGGCACGCCCACCACCTTCTTGCTGGAAGAGCGCGTGGCCAGCCTCGAAGGCGGTCGCTACTGTACGCTGGTACCCAGCGGGCTGGCGGCGCTCTCGCTGGTGGACATGGCGCTGCTCAAGGCGGGTGACGAGGTCCTGATCCCCGACAATGCTTATGGTCCCAACAAAGCCTTTGCCGAGGGCGAGCTGCAGGCCTGGGGCATCACTCACCGCTATTACGACCCGATGAGCCCGGCCGACCTGGCCGCCAGCATGAGCGATCGAACGCGCCTCGTCTGGCTTGAGGCGCCGGGCTCGATCACCCTCGAATTTCCCGACCTGCCCGCGCTGATGGCGGTGATCAGGGCGCGTCAGCCGGCACCCCCCGAGGGCGTGATCGCGGCACTCGACAACACCTGGGGTGCGGGCCTGGCCTTCAATGCCTTTGACGCAGGCGTCGATATCTCGGTGCATGCACTCACCAAATACCCCAGCGGCGGTGCCGATGTGCTGATGGGTTCGGTGGTCACGCGCGATGAGGCGTTGCACCGCCGAATCCAGTACTGCCATATGCGTGTGGGCCATGGGGTGGCCGGCAACGACGCTGAACTGGTGCTGCGCGGCATGAGTACCATGAGCCTGCGTTACGCCGCGCAAGACGCTGCTACCCGCACCCTGGCGCTGTGGATGCAGCAGCAGCCCCAGGTGGCCGAGGTGCGCCACCCGGCCTTGCCAGGCTCGCCGGGTCACGCCGCATGGCAGCGCGACTGCAGCGGCGCGGCCTGCTTATTCAGTGTCATCTTCAAGCCCGAGTTTGAGCAGCGCCAGATCGATATTTTTTGTGACAGTTTGCAGCTCTTCAAACTGGGCTACAGCTGGGCTGGCCCGATGAGTCTGTGCGTGCCCTACGATGTGCCGTCAATACGCCGCCGCCCCTGGCCCCACGCGGGCGGTCTGGTACGTTTTTCGGTGGGTCTGGAGCATGTGGCTGACCTGCAAGCCGATCTGGCGCAGGCACTTACAAAGCTGGCGGGCTGATGCAGTACAGTTGGGCCTCAATTTCATGAAAGCATGCAGTGGCCACTCCTAATTATTCGTACGAAAAACGCCAAAAAGAGCTGGCCAAAAAGCGTAAAAAAGAAGAAAAACTCAAGCGCAAGGCCGAGGGCAAGCCCGAAGACGAATCGGACGACGGCGCAGAAGGTGCAGGAGGCTCGCAGGCTTCAGGCGAGCCCGACCAGCCCGAGGCACTGGTGCCACCGCCAGCAGTTTGACGCTCTCAGGGGATCGCCGCATCTGACAGCCTTCAAAGCCGTTCAGGGCTGAGGCGGGTCCGGGATTACAAAAGGCTGCGGCCGCTTTGGGCGGACCGCAGTTTTTTTATGCCGCCAGCAGGCTCGTCGCCAGATCAGACATGGCCTGCTCGCTGTGGTCGCGCGCCGTGATCATGCGCGCCTGGGCATACTGCACAAAGTTGCGCTGCATGGATTGCAGGTAGACCGGGTCATAGTGCCGCACCAGCAGCTCCTGCACCACGCGGGCCACCTCGCCAGCGCGGGCCAGCGCCTGCCACTCATTGACCTGCAGGCTGCCGCGGGCCTGCGCAAGAGCGCCCAGACGATCGCAAAAAAACTCGATGTCCTTGACGAAAAAATCATAGTCTTCCAGCAGCAGCTTGACGCGCTCTTCTTCGGCGAGCTCCAGCCGCAGGCAGGCGCTGGCGCGCATCGCGGTGATCAGGCTCTCGGGCACTGCCACATTGCCGACTTTCTTGCTTTCGCTTTCGATGTAGACCGGCCGTGCAGGATCAAAGTCTTTCAGCGCTGACCAGATCAGCGTGTCGAAGGCTTTTTGGCTCGGCTGCGCCTGGCCTGGCAACAGGCCGAGCACCGAACTGCGGTGCCTGGCCAGACCCTCCAGGTCCAGCACCTGAGCGCCCTGGGCTGCCAGTGCTTGCAATAGCCGGGTCTTGCCTGAGCCGGTGGTGCCGCAGACAACTTCGAAGCGCAGGCGCGCCACGCGCTCGGGCAGGTCGCTCACCAGCGCCGACCTGAAAGCCTTGTAGCCGCCTTCGATGAGGGTGACCTTGAACCCAATCTGGTCCAGGATCAGCGCCAGCGAGCCGCTGCGTTTGCCGCCGCGCCAGCAGTACACCAGCGGCTGCCAGTCCTTGGGCTTGTCCAGCACCTCACGCTCAATGTGGGCGGCCACATTGCGCGCAACAAAGGCAGCGCCGCGTTTCTTGGCTTCAAAGGCGTTGATCTGTTTGTACTCGGTACCCACGAGCCGGCGCTGTTCATCGTTCAGGCTGGGCCAGTTGACGGCGCCCGGCAGGTGATCTTCGGCGTACTCGCCTTCGCTACGGGCATCAATGACGAGTGAATAATCTGCCAGTCTCGATAAAGCCTGGTCGGCGGTGATCAATTGAACGCTCACTTGATAAGTTTCCTCAGTTCTGGCCACACATTGTCAAGGATGATCGGGTGCGCCTCTTCATTGGGATGAATCCGGTCGTTCTGGAACAGCCGCACCGGGTCTGGCACGTCGGCCACCCCCTTGAGGAAAAAAGGCACCAGCGCTGTCTTGTGGTCCCTGGCCAACTTGGTAAACAGGGCAAAGAAGTCGGCACCGTATTTGCTGCCGTAGTTGGGCGGCACCTGCATGCCCAGCAGCAAGACCTTGGCGCCCGCCGCCTGACTGGCCTGCACCATGGTGCGCAGATTGTCCAGCGTCATCTCCAGCGGCAGCCCGCGCAAGGCATCGTTGCCACCCAACTCGATGACCACAATCTGCGGCTGATGCTGGCGCAGCAAGGCCGGCAGCCGCGAGCGACCGCCCGCGGTGGTATCGCCGCTGATGCTGGCGTTGACCACCGCCGCGGCGCGCTTTTCGCTAAGCAGCCGTTGTTGCAGCAGGGCGACCCAGCCGCTGCCGCGCCTGAGCCCATATTCGGCGCTGAGCGAATCGCCCACGATCAGTACCGTCGGGCCGGGCCGGGACGGCGTGCTGGCAGGCTGCGCTTGGGCGGCGGAGGCGGTAGCGGAGGGCAGCAGCATGCTTATCCACAGCGCGATCATCCCGAGCGCCTGCCGCAGGCCTGGCCAGTGTCGAGCCGCTGCAGGCGCATTTAGCCCCGGGTTGCGTGGGGCGGTGGATGACTTGTTAAAGTCATGCTTTGCCGGGTTGTTGTTTTTGTCCATGTTCAAGAAAGCTGTGATGACCGAACCGATTGTCGATAGATCGCCCGTGTCCGGTGCCGCCGCCCCTGCTGCGGACGGCCGTGCAGTGATTATTTCCGTCGAGCATGTTTTTAAATCGGTCACTGACTCGACGGGAACGTTGTCCATTTTGCGCGATATTGATTTCACGCTCAAAGCGCAGGAGACCGTCGCCGTGGTGGGCGCCTCGGGGTCGGGCAAGAGCACGCTGCTGTCGATCATCGCCGGGCTGGACCGGCCCACAACGGGAACGGTGCGTCTGGCCGGCCAGGATATTTTTGCGCTGAGCGAGGACGATCGCGCTGCCCTGCGGGCGCAAAAACTCGGTTTTGTGTTTCAGAGTTTTCAGCTGATGGCTCATTTGAGCGCGCTGGAAAACGTTATGCTGCCGCTGGAACTGGCCGGCGCCAAGGGCGCCCGGGCGCAGGCAACCGAGATGCTCAAGCGGGTGGGCCTGGGTCAGCGACTGGCGCACTACCCCAAGGTGCTCTCTGGCGGCGAGCAGCAGCGCGTGGCGCTGGCCCGCGCCTTTGTGGTTCAGCCCGCCGTCTTGCTGGCCGATGAGCCCACCGGCAGCCTGGACTTCGCCACCGGCCAGACCGTCATGCAACTGATGTTCGAATTGAACCAGGAACTGGGCACCACGCTGGTGCTGGTCACGCACGACCCCGGCATTGCAGCGCGCTGCGAACGGCGCATCGTCATCGAGGCCGGCCGGATGGTCAGCGGCTAAGGCCATCCAACACGCAGGGTCGCTCCGCTCGAGCTCCGCCAGTGGCACTGACTCGGACAAACCGTCGATCACTCACGCATCGAAAGCGAAAACCTTGGCTCCACTTTCACGCTCATTTTTCATGAACAAATCTGCTGTTGTCGCTGCCGTCCTGTCGGCCTTGTGTGTCCTGCCCCTGGGGGCGCAAGAAAAAACAGCGACGGCGCCGACTGCCGTCAAGCCCAGTTTGACGGTCGTCGTGGTTCAACCGCAATCAGGCGCCATGGCGCAGCGCTTGCCAGCCAATGGCTCTTTGGCCGCCTGGCAAGAGGCGGTGGTGGGTGCCGAAGCCCATGGTTTGAAGATCAACGAGGTGCGCGTGAATGTGGGTGACCGCGTCCAGCGCGGCGATGTGTTGGCCACTTTGCAGTCCGATACCCTGCGTGCCGAACTCGCGCAGGCCGAAGCCAGCCTGGCCGAGGCCAGTGCCAGCGCGCAGGAAACCAAGGTGCAGGCCGAGCGCGCCCGCGCATTGCAGCAGCAAGGCTTCTACAGCGCTGCGCAGTTGAGCCAGGCGCTGGCCACTGAGATGTCTTCTCAAGCGCGGGTGCAGTCGGCCCGCGCCCTGCTGCAGTTACAGCAGCTGCGTGTGGCACAAACCGTGGTCAGGGCGCCTGACGCTGGCATCATCTCCGCCCGGCAGGCCACGGTGGGCAGCGTGGTGGGGGCCGGCGCAGAGTTGTTCCGTTTGATCCGGCAAGGGCGCCTGGAATGGCGGGCCGAAGTCACGGCAGCTGACATTGGCCGCGTCCGGGTGGGGGCACCGGTGCAGATCACGGCGGCCAGTGGTCAGTTGCTGCAGGGCAAGGTGCGCATGGTGGCCCCCTCGGTCGACCCGCAAACCCGCAACGCGCTCGTCTACGTGGATGTGCCGGCCAACACCGGCAGCGCCCGCGCGGGCATGTACGCCAAAGGCGAGATCACGCTGGGACAAAGTCAGGTATTGAGCGTGCCGCAAACCGCCGTGGTGGTGCGCGACGGTTTTAGCTATGTCTACACCGTGGGCGCCGACAGCAAGGTCAGCCAGGTCAAGGTGCGCACCGGACGTTTGACCGCCGAGCGTTTAGAGGTGCAAGGTGGCCTGCAGCCTGATGCCCGGGTGGTGCTCAGTGGCGGTGCATTCTTGAACCATGGCGACACGGTGCGTGTGGTGACCGCTGGCAGTACCGCGGCGCCAGCGACCAAGTAAGAGACCGCCATGCTCAACGTCTCTTCCTGGTCGATCCGCAACCCGATCCCGGCGGTCATGCTGTTTGTGCTGCTGACCGTGGCGGGCTTCATCGCCTTTGGCTCCATGAAGGTGCAGAACTTTCCCGATCTGGATTTGCCCACCATCAGCATCACCGCCAGCGTGCCTGGCGCCGCGCCCTCGCAACTGGAAACCGATGTGGCGCGCAAGCTCGAAAACGCGCTGGCGCCCTTGCAGGGCTTGAAACACATCACCACCAAAGTGCAAGACGGCGCAGTCTCCATCACCGCCGAGTTCCGCATGGAAAAGCCGGTACAAGAAGCGGTGGACGATGTGCGCTCGGCCATTCAAGGCGTGCGCGCCGATTTGCCCAGCGACCTGCGCGATCCTATCGTGCAGAAAATCAACCTGGCCGGCACACCGGTGCTGGCCTACACGGTGCGCTCTGGCCGCATGGACGACGAAGCCCTGTCGTGGCTGGTGGACAACGACCTGACCCGCAAGCTCTTGTCCTTGCGCGGCGTGGGCGCGGTCAACCGCGTGGGCGGCGTGACGCGCGAAGTGCACATTGCGCTTGATGTGAACCGTCTGCAAGCCTTGGGCATTACCGCATCAGAGGTATCGCGCCAACTCAAGCAGGTGCAACAAGAAGGCTCGGGCGGCCGGATGGACCTGGGGCTGGGCGAGCAACCGGTGCGCACGCTGGCCACCGTCAAGACCGCGCAAGAGCTGGGACAAATCGAGCTGGCCACGGCGCGCGCCGGACGCGTGCGCCTGGACCAAATCGCCACCGTCAGCGATACGCTGGCGGAGCCACGCTCCGCCGCGAGTTTGAATGGCACCGCCGTGGTTGGTTTTGAAGTGGTGCGCAGCCGTGGTGAAAGCGAAGTGGCCGTGGGCCGTCTGGTGCGCCAGGCGCTGGCCGACTTCAGAGCAAAGAACCCTGACATCGAAATCACCGAAGCCTTTGACTTTGTGACCCCGGTGGAAGAGGAATACAACGGCTCCCTGCACCTGCTGTACGAGGGTGCAATTCTGGCGGTGCTGGTGGTGTGGCTGTTCTTGCGCGACTTTCGGGCCACCTTCGTGTCGGCGGTGGCCTTGCCGCTGTCGGTGATTCCCGCCTTTATTGGCATGGCTTATCTGGGCTTTTCGATCAATGTGGTCACGCTGCTGGCGCTGTCGCTGGTGATCGGTATTTTGGTCGACGACGCGATCGTCGAGGTGGAGAATATCGTGCGCCATTTGCGCATGGGCAAGACGCCGTACCAGGCCGCCATGGAGGCGGCCGACGAAATTGGTCTGGCAGTCATCGCCACCACCTTCACCTTGATTGCGGTGTTTTTGCCCACCGCCTTCATGGCCGGAATTCCGGGCAAGTTTTTCAAGCAGTTCGGCTGGACGGCGTCGCTGGCAGTTTTTGCTTCCCTGGTGGTGGCCCGCGTGCTCACGCCCATGATGGCGGCCTACATCATGAAGCCCATCGTCAGCGCTGCGCATGAGCCGCGCTGGTTGACGCGCTACATGGGCTGGGTGGCCTGGTGCACCCGTCACCGCGGCGTGACCATGTTGTTGGCGCTGCTGTTTTTTGTGGGCTCCATCATGCTGGTGCCGCTGTTGCCCAAGGGCTTTATTCCGCCCGACGACAACTCGCAAACCCAGGTCTATGTGGAACTGCCGCCGGGCTCGACGCTCGCGCAAACCCGGGCCAGCGCTGAGCAGGCGCGCCAGTTGCTGATGCAGGTAGCCGATGTGAAAAGCATCTACACCACAATTGGTGGCGGCAGTGCAGGCTCCGATCCGTTTGCCGGTGGCGGTGCGGCCGAGGTGCGCAAGGCCACGCTGACCATGCAGCTCAGCGAGCGCGGCGCCCGCCCGCGCAAGCAGGTGATTGAAGACCGCATTCGCACGGCGCTGCAGCCCCTTCCCGGCGTGCGCACCAAGGTCGGCCTGGGCGGCTCGGGCGAGAAATATATTTTGGTGCTGACCGGCGAAGACCCCCTGGCTTTGCAGAGCACGGCAATGGCAGTGGAAAGCGACCTGCGCACCATCGCTGGCCTGGGCTCGATCGCCTCGACTGCCAGCCTGGTGCGACCCGAGATTGCGGTGCGCCCGGACTTTGCCAAAGCCGCCGACCTGGGCGTGACGAGTGCTGCCATCAGCGACACCCTGCGCGTGGCCACCTTGGGCGACTACGACGCGGCGCTGCCCAAGCTCAATTTGTCGCAGCGTCAAGTCCCCATCGTCGTCAAGCTCGAAGCCGATGCGCGCAAAGACCTGGGCGTGCTCGAGCGCCTGATGGTGCCCGGGAGTCGCGGCCCGGTCTTGCTGTCGCAAGTGGCCAGCATCGAGATGGCCGGTGGCCCGGCGGTGATCGACCGTTACGATCGCCAGCGCAATGTCAACTTCGAGATTGAGCTGTCAGGCATGCCCCTGGGCGACGTGACGCAGGCGGTGCAAAAACTACCTTCTTTGCAAAGCCTGCCACCCGGCGTGCGGGTGGTCGAGGTGGGAGACGCCGAAGTCATGGGCGAACTCTTTGCCAGCTTTGGCCTGGCCATGATGGTGGGCGTGCTGTGCATCTATATCGTGCTGGTTTTGTTGTTCAAAGGCTTTTTGCATCCGGTCACGATTTTGGCGGCGCTGCCCCTGTCGCTCGGCGGCGCTTTTGTGGGTCTGCTGCTGGCGCAAAAAAGTTTCTCCATGCCGTCGCTGATCGGCTTGATCATGCTCATGGGCGTGGCCACCAAGAATTCCATTTTGCTGGTCGAGTACGCGATTGAAGCGCGGCGTGGTCGGCCAGCCCATGACGGCCAGCCTGCGGTGCCCGGCATGAACCGCTGGGATGCGTTGATGGACGCCTGCCACAAACGCGCACGCCCCATTGTGATGACCACCATCGCCATGGGCGCGGGCATGCTGCCCATTGCCATCGGTTGGGGCAGCGCTGACACCAGCTTTCGCTCGCCCATGGCCATTGCAGTCATCGGCGGCTTGATTACCAGCACCGTGCTCAGCTTGCTGGTGATCCCGGTGGTGTTCACCTACCTGGACGACCTGGGCCAATGGGCGGGGCGGGTGTACAGGCGCGTCACCGGCTCGCCAGGCGGCTAGGGCGGGTCAGCCACTGCAACGTCAGGCGAACTTGGGCAGCACAGCGGCAGGCCCTGGGCTGCGGCCCGAGCCGTCGGCAGCTTCAAAGCCCGCTCAGGTTTATGGCCACATGCCAGGGGACTCCGGGCGTGTCCGGCGACAGCGATAATTGGGTATGTCTTCATCTCCCAAAGTGCTTTTCGGTTTTCACGCGGTCGGTGTGCGCATCAAGACCGCGCCAGCGTCCGTGCTCGAAGTTTTTTTTGACGTGTCCCGGCGCGACGCCCGCATGCGCCAGTTCACCGACCGCGCCCGCGAGGCCGGCGTGCGGCTGATCGAGTCGGATGGGCTGCGGCTGGCCAAGATGTGCGGCAGTCACGGCCATCAGGGCGTGGTGGCCAGAGTCAACGTGCTGGCCCAGGCCAAGTCGCTTGACGAGTTGCTGGAGCAACTGGAAGAAAGTGGCGTGGCCGCGCCCCTGCTGCTGGTGCTCGATGGCGTGACTGACCCGCACAACCTCGGGGCCTGCCTGCGGGTGGCCGACGGTGCCGGAGCGCATGCCGTCATCGCCCCCAAGGACCACGCGGCGGGCATCAATGCCACGGTCGCCAAGGTCGCCAGCGGCGCCGCCGAGACCATGCCTTACTTCATGGTCACCAACCTGGCCCGAACCCTCAATGAGCTCAAAGAGCGCAACATCTGGTGCATAGGCACCAGCGACGATGCGCCCAAGACCATCTATGACGTCGATCTGAAGGGGCCGGTGGCCCTGGTGCTAGGCGCTGAAGGCGAAGGCATGCGCCAGCTCACCCGCAAGACCTGCGACGAGCTGGTCAGCATTCCCATGCACGGCGCCGTTGAAAGCTTGAACGTGTCGGTGGCCAGCGGCGTTTGCCTGTACGAGGCGCTGCGTCAGCGGCGCTGACTAAACGATGGACCGGCAGCCCCCGGCGCTTTGCTACATCGTTGGCAGTGCCGGCCGCCTCAGCCGACTCAGATCAGGTCGAACCAGCCCAGCAGGGCGCCAGCGCCCAGCAGCCACAACAGGTGCACGCGAGTGCGCCAAACCACCAGGGTGGCAGCCGCCGAAACCAGCCAGGCCGGCCAGTGCTCCAGTTTCCCGCCGTTGGTGCTGCTCAAAATCAGGGCGGTGGCCAGCAGCAAACCCACCACCATGGGCGCCATGCCTTGTTTGAAGGCGCGCACTGCCCGCAGCGTGCGGTTGCGGTGGCTCCACTGCGCGGCGCTGTAGGTCAACACCGTGCTTGGCGTGAGCATGCCCAATAGGGACAGGAACACGCCAAGCAAGGCGCTGGCTGGCCCGCCCGCGTTCATGCCCACGTTCCAGCCCATTAGCGCCACGAACAGTACGTTCGGTCCTGGTGCAGCCTGGGCCAGCGCAATAGAGGCGTTGAACTGCGCATCACTGAGCCAGTGTTGCTGCTCCACCAAAAAGCGGTGCATGTCGGGTGTGGTGGCCACGGCCCCGCCCACGGCCAGCAGCGACAAGCTGAGGTAGTGCCAAAGCAAGGTCAGCCAGTCCGTGGCCGTCATGATCAGCGCGGGCGCGTTCACGTCAAATCCGGGTTGACGTTCATGGCTCAAGCCGCCTGAAGGCGAGCGTGACGGCGACGCCGCCCAGCCCCAGCAGAACCAGCGCCAGCGGCAGTCTCAGCAAGCCGGTGCCCGCGAAACACAGGACGCCCAAAACCAGGCACAGGCGCGGGCCCAGCACGTTGGTCCTGAGCGCGTCGATCAGCTTGATCGCCGTGCCGGCAATCAGCCCGGCGGCGACGGCACCCATGCCGCGCAGGGCGCCCGCAGCACCCGGGTGGGTGGCCACCTGGGAATACAGCAGCGCCAGTAGCAAAACGACGATCAGCGGCAGCAACAACATGCCAGCGACCGAGACCAGCGCGCCTTTGAGGCCGAAGTAACGCCCGCCGATCATCAGTGAGAGGTTGACCACATTCGGCCCGGGCATGATTTGCGCCACCGCCCACTCCTCGACGAATTCCTCACGCGTGAGCCAGCGTTTTTTCTCGACCAGCTCACGCTGAACCACCGCCAGCACGCCGCCAAAGCCTTGCAGCGCGAGCACGGTAAAGGTGATGAAGAGGTCGGTCAGCGACTGGGGTTGGGCCGCAGGACCAGTGGAAGTCGGTGGGGGCGTCATAGGCAAATTATCACAGGCGCCCGCCGCCGACGTTGGGGCCTGCCACCCCTGTCAGACCGTCATGCCGCCCGAAACCTCGATCACGGCGCCATTGATGTAGCTGGCTTCGTCGCTGGCCAAAAAGGCATAGACGTTGGCGATTTCCTCGGGCTGGCCCAGGCGCTTGAGTGGCACCCGGTGTTCCATGTCCTTGAGCACGTTTTCGGGCACCGTCGCCAAAATGGGCGTATGCACAAATCCGGGTGCTACGGCGTTGACCCGCACGCCCTTGGGGCCCAGTTCACGGCTCCAGGTTTTGGTAAATCCGATCACGCCAAACTTGCTGGCGGCGTAGTTGGTCTGGCCAAAATTGCCGTAGATACCCACCACCGAGCTGGCATTGAGAATCACGCCAGCGCCCTGCGCAGTCATGATGTCTGCCACGGCTTGTGAGCAATGAAAGACGCCGCGTAAGTTCACGTCGATCACGCGGTCAAACTGCTCCAGCGTCATCTTTTGCAGACGCGCATCCTGCGTGATGCCAGCGTTGTTGACCAGCACGTCAATACGCCCAAAGCGGTCTTTGACGGCAGCGACGACCGCGTTGACCATGTCCCGCTGCGTGACGTCCATCACGAAGCCGGCAGCTTGCGCGCCCAGCGCCTGACATTGTTTGACGGCTTCGTCGACCGCGGCCTGCCGGATGTCGCAGACGATGACTACGGCGCCTTCCTTGGCGAATTTCAACGCGGTGGCCAGGCCGATGCCCTGCGCTGCGCCGGTGATGATGCTGACCTTGTTGGGGAGTCGTGTCATTGTTTTTTTCTCAGAGTTCGGTGGTGGGGTGGGGTGTTGCGTCGTGTGCTTGAGCTGGCGCCCGACGACTGTTCAGCGCGGACCGGGTGGATCGTGGCTAACTGTCGGCATGCCAGTCGGGTTGGTGCCTGGCGATGCTCTGGCTGACGTCATCTGTAAGTTTAAAACCTGCGCCGCAGCGTTCGGCCAGTCCATTGCAACGTTTGGAAAAAGCCTCGAGGCCCATGCCATAGATGAACTGCATGGCTCCGCCCGTCCAGGCTGGAAAGCCGATGCCGAAGATCGAGCCGATGTTGGCGTCGTGCACGGAGCTCAGCACGCCCTCGTGCAGGCACCGGGCCGTCTCGACAGCCTGACGGTAGAGCAAGCGGTCCTTGATGTCGTTGATATCCCAGGCCAGAGTCGGCTTTTCAAACAGGTCTTGTAGCTGCGGCCACAGGCTTTTTCTGCTGACCTTGTCCTGGGGGTAGTCATAAAAACCGCCACCCGCGCTGCGGCCTGAACGATTGAACTGCCTGACCATGCGCTCGACCAGCAACTCGCCCGCTGAGGCCGCGTAGACCTTGGCCTCGGCTTCATGGTCTGCGCGGGTCTGATCGAGGACCTGCACGGCCAACCGCAAGGAGGTCTCGTCCAGCACCGCCAGCGGGCCCACCGGCATACCGGCCTGGATGGCGGCGTTTTCGATCACCGCTGCGGGAATGCCTTCGCCCAACATGGCTGCACCTTCCATCACGAAGCTGCCGAACGTGCGACTGGTGTAGAAGCCACGCGCATCATTGACCACGATCGGCAACTTTCCCAGCGCCAGCACATAGTCGAAGGCGCGCGCCAGCGTTTCGTCGTCGGTCTGCGGGCCCCTGATGATTTCGACCAGCTTCATCTTCTCGACCGGACTGAAAAAATGAATGCCGATGAATTTCTCGGGTCGCGGGCTGGCCCTGGCCAGACCCGCGATCGGCAAGGTCGATGTGTTGGAGGCCATGAAAGCATCGGGTCCGAGCAGCGCGTGGACCTCGCGGGTGACCCTGGACTTGAGTTCGCGCTGTTCAAATACGGCTTCAATCACCATGTCGCAACCGGCCAGGTCCGCCACGCTGGCGCTGGCCTGAATGCGATCGAGCAGGGCGCTGCGCTCGGCCGGGCTCATGCGGCCTTTGTCCGCCCTCTGCGTAGTGAGCTTGTCGCTAAACGCCTTGCCATGGTCTGCCTGTGCCTGTGTCTGGTCGACAAGCACGGTCTCAATGCCTTTGCCGGCTTGCGCGTAGGCAATGCCCGAGCCCATCATCCCGCCACCGACGATGCCGACCCGGTTCGGTTTGAAACGCGGCACGCCAGCAGGGCGGGATTGCCCGCTGCGGATCGCGTTGAGATTAAAAAAGAAGGTGTTGATCATGGCGCGGGCGTTGCTGCCGGTCATGAGCTCGGCGAGATAACGGCTTTCGATGCGCAGGGCGGTGTCGACATCGACCTGGGCGCCTTCGACCATGCAGGCCAGAATCGCCTCGGGCGCGGGATACAGGCCCTGGGTCTTCTTTTTGAGCATGGCCGGCGCCACGCTCAGAGCCGCAGCGAGTTGCGGGCTGGCTGGTGAGCCACCCGGCAGCTTGTAGCCTTTGACGTCCCAGGGATGGCGCACTTGCGGGTTGGCGTCGATCCAGGCCGCAGCGCGCGCACGCAGTTCGGCGCTTGCCTGCGCAGACGCTGGCACCACGCCATGCACCAGTCCCAGCTTGTGGGCTTCTTGCACGCCGAACAATTGGCCCTCAAGCAGGTAGGCTTGCGCGGCCAGCAGGCCCAGGTGGCGGGTCATCTTGGTGATGCCGCTGGCGCCGGGCATCAGTCCGAGCGTGACTTCGGGCAAGCCGAGCTGCGTCTTCGGTGTGTCAATGGCCAGTCGGTGATGACCGACAAGCGCGATCTCCCAGCCGCCGCCAAGTGCCGAGCCGTTCAGGCAGGTCACGACTGGCTTGCCCAGCGTTTCCAGGGTTCGCAGGTTTTTTTTCATGCGCGTGACTTCGGCGTAACACCGCGCTGCATCGGTGGGGCCCAGGCGCATCAGGGCCTTGAGGTCGGCGCCCGCAAAAAACGTGCTTTTGGCCGATGCCAGAATCAGGCCGCGAATGGCCCCAAGGTCCGCCAGCACCTGGGCGGTGACCTCGCTAAGGTCGTCCTGCCATTGCAGGCACATGGTGTTGACGGCCGAGTTGGCTTCGTCGAAGGTCAGGGTGGCGATGCCGTCGGCGAGTTCGTAGCGGATGTGTTGCATGCGGCTGCTCTTTTTTAAACTCAAACTCAAACGCGCTCGACGATGGTGGCAATGCCCATACCGCCGCCCACGCACAGCGTGGTCAGCCCGTAACGCCACTGGCGCCGGTGCAACTCATCAATCAGCGTGCCCAGGATCATGGCACCCGTGGCGCCGAGTGGATGGCCCATGGCGATGGCGCCGCCGTTGACGTTGACCTTCTCATGCGGCACCCCCATCTCCTTCATGAAGCGCATCACGACGGCGGCAAACGCTTCGTTGACTTCAAACAGGTCGATTTGATCGATGCACAGGCCGGCCTTGGCCAGCGCCTTGCGCGTAGCAGGCATCGGGCCGGTGAGCATGATGGTCGGATCAGCGCCGCTCAGGGCCGCCGCCACGATGCGTGCCCGTGGCCGCAGCCCATGGGTTCGGCCAGCGGCTTCAGAGCCCACCAGCACCGCAGCGGCGCCATCCACAATGCCCGATGAATTGCCGGCGTGGTGGACATGCGCAATGCGCTCGACCTGCGGGTAACGCTGCAGTGCGACTGCGTCAAAGCCCATGGCGCCCATGGCCTCAAACGCGGGCTTGAGGCTGGCCAGCCCGTCCAGCGTGGTCTGCGGCTTGATGAATTCATCGTGGTCCAGAATGGTCTGCCCGAGGCGGTCGCGTACCGGCATCACCGAGCCTGAAAAATAGCCCGCCTCGCGTGCCGCTGCGGCGCGGCGTTGGCTTTGCAGGGCGTAGGCGTCAACATCGGCGCGGCTGAATCCTTCGAGGGTGGCAATCAGATCAGCGCCTATGCCTTGCGGCGCAAAAAGTGTGGCGCTGTTGGTCTGCGGATCCAGTGCCCAGGCCCCACCATCGCTGCCAATCGGCACCCGGCTCATGCACTCCACGCCGCCGGCCACCACCAGGTCTTCCCAGCCCGAGCGAATTTTTTGCGCAGCCAGGTTCACCGCCTCCAGGCCCGAGGCGCAAAAGCGGTTGATCTGCACGCCCGAGGCCCTGAAGTCCCAGCCGGCCTTGAGGGCCGCCACCTTGGCGATTACCGCGCCTTGGTCGCCGACGGGCGAGACCACCCCCATGACCACGTCGTCGACAGCGGCAGTGTCAAAGCCATTTCTGCTCTGCAAGTCGGCGAGCAAGCCCGCAAGCAGGTTAACCGGCTTGACTTCATGCAAGCTGCCGTCGGCCTTGCCCTTGCCGCGGGGCGTGCGTATCGCATCAAAAATGAACGCTTCGGTGTGGGTGGGTGGCATGGAAGCGGCTCCGGGTTGAGGGGTGATCCGTGGGGCTTGAGCGGGGCTGTTAGCGTTTTACGGCATGCCCGCACGGGCCTTCTGCAGTATATTGATTCGCAGCCAGCGGCCTGCGTCAAGGGCTGGTACCGTCCACATCCGCAGCAGCCTCTGCCCCGACTTCAGACACCCAGGTGACAGCATGATTAAACGCAGCCTTTTCAATGCCGAGCACGAGGCCTTTCGTGACGCCTTTGCCCGCTTCATGGCCAAGGAAATTGCCCCCCACCACGAGGCCTGGGAAGAGCAGGGTTATGTGGATCGCGAGGTCTGGCGTCTGGCGGGCCGCCATGGTTTTTTGTGCATGAGCATGCCCGAAGCTTATGGCGGCGCTGGCGCCGACAAGCTGTACGCGGTGGTGCAAATGGAAGAGCTGGCGCGAGCGGGCTTTACCGGCATCGGCTACGGCCTGCACAGCGAAATTGTGGCGCCCTACCTGCTGCACTACGGCACCGAAGCGCAAAAGAAGAAGTACCTGCCTTTGCTCGCCAGCGGCGAGATGGTGGGTGCGATTGCCATGAGCGAGCCTGCCGCGGGCAGCGACCTGGCGGGCATTCGCAGCACGGCCATGCTCAGTACCGATGGCTCGCATTACCTTCTCAACGGCAGCAAGACCTTCATCACCAACGGCTGGCATGCCGACCTGGTGATCGTGGTGGCCAAGACCAACCCAGCAGCCGGCGCCAAGGGCGTCAGCTTGCTGCTCGTCGAGCGCGGCATGCCGGGGTTCACAGTCGGCAGGCGGCTCAAAAAACTCGGACTCAAGGCACAAGACACGTCCGAGCTTTTTTTCTCGGACGTTCGGGTCCCAGTCGACAACCTGCTGGGCGCTGCGACACACGAAAACCGTGGTTTTGTTGCGCTCATGGAGCAACTGCCCTGGGAGCGTTTACAAATTGCCATCACGGCCGTGGCGGCAGCGCAGGCCGCCATCGACTGGACGCTGGACTACGTCAAGGAACGCCAGGCGTTTGGACAGAGCGTGGGGAGTTTTCAGAACACCCGCTACACCCTGGCCGAACTGCAAACCGAGGTTCAGGTGGCCCGGGTCTTTGTGGATAAGTGCATCGAACTTGTCGCGGCAGGACAGCTCGACACTGCCACCGCCAGCATGGCCAAGTACTGGACCTCGGATTTGCAAGGCAAGGTGATGGACGAATGCGTGCAACTCTTTGGCGGCTATGGCTACATGTGGGACTACCCGATCACCCGAGCCTTCGCCGACGCCCGGGTGCAGCGCATTTACGGCGGCACCAACGAGATCATGAAAGAGGTGGTGGCGCGCAGCATGGGTCTGCCCAGCCGCTGATACCGGCTGACACCCCCGCGCGTCAGCTCAAGGCCGGGGTGCCTCAGCGCCCTTGTCGGCCTCGACCTCGCCTGGCTCTGACGGAGCCGAAGACGCTGCAGCGCGCTGCGCCGCCCTGACCCTGGCGTAAGCTTGCGTACCAGGAATTTTTTCGGCTGTGGCCTCAAGCCAATCCCGGCCTTTTTCCCAAAGTTCCCAAAGAGCCCAACGGTCCCAACCTTCCCAGAGGCGCTCGGCGTTATGCGTGAGCCTTTCGAGCACGCCAGCGGCTCGGCCGTCGCCGGCCGGTGGCGCGCCTCCAGCAGACGTCTGGCTCGCGCCGCCCCCGCTCCCCGACGATCCGCCATTCTGTGCCTGAGCGTTCACCGGCTCGAGCACCAGGGCGAGCAGCAACATGGCCAGGAACGCGATGGCCACTTGCTGCACCACCCGCCACTGGCGATACCAGGCATTTCGGCTCGGCCAGTGCCAGCTCGGGTGGAGGCGCTTGTACAGGTGCACAGGGGGGCTGGGCTTCATGCTGACTCCTCGACGCTTGAAACTTCGGGCTCGACCGGGCAAGGCCAGACACCCAGGGTGGCTGACGTTGGCGACGCCAGCCTAACCTGTTCGAACCTAGCCCCGCCTATTTCAGCGCACTGTCAGAGTGTTGTGAAACGGCTGTAGGACAAGCCAGACACTGGACAAGCCGGGCAGGCTCGTCAGTCGATCAAGCGCCGCGCTGCCGCAGCGATCTGGGGGCCGGTGACCCAGCACGGGCCCCCAGCGGCTTGGCCTAGGGCTCTGGGATGCGCGGTGAGCCCAGACGGGTGGGCTGGCTTTGAGTTGACCAAAGAAAGCCTCGGCGATTTCGGCCAGAAGTTCGCCGCCTAAGCCCCCAACACGCCTTGGCTCAGGCAGGAAATCAGGCAAGATGCTCGGATCCGCCGTGCGCCGGCAGTTACGCCCCTCCTGATGAACAAAATCCACGCCAAGGCCCTGATCAATTTCGATGCCATCCGCCGCTGTGGCTCGATCCGGCAGGCGGCCAGACAACTGCATCTGTCATCGTCGGCATTGAACCGCCAATTACTCGAACTCGAGAGCCAACTGGGCGGGCCGCTGTTCGAGCGGCTGAGCAGCGGTCTGCGTCTGACCCCTAGCGGCGAGGTGGTGGCGCGCCACGTGATCAATGTGCTGCAAGATTTGCAGCGTATGACCATTGAGCTCGAGGCCCTGCAGGGCTTGAAAAGCGGTCATGTCAACCTCGTCACCGTCGAAGCCCTGACCCAAGCCTTCGTGCCTGAAATACTCCAACAATTGGCAAGTCACCACCCTCGCGTCAGCGCATCGGTGCGCATCGCTGGTTGGCGTAAAGCCTGTGAGGATGTCAGCGATGGGTCGGCGGATGTGGTCATCGGTTTTGTGCATCAGCGCTTCATTGGGCTGCGTCAAATTGCCGTGGCCCCTTTCTGCCTGGGTGCAGTGGTCCCCCCCGATCACCCCTTGGCCAGCCGCGACAGTGTGACCTTTTCACAGTGCGCTCAGTATCCGCTGGTGCTGCCGGTGCCTGAAATTTCTATTTTTGAGTCGATTGAGCCTCTGTTGCGGGCCCATCCCGGCCCTCTGCAGGTGATCATGCAGACCAGCTCTTTTGAACTCATGAAGCAAATGGCTTGTCAGGGGCGAGGCGTAGCGTTCATCAACCAACTGGGGATCGAAGACGAAATTCGGCGACGCGTGCTGGTTCATTTGCCACTGAAAAAGGTCTCGCCTTCACTGCTGGGTATTTACGTCCGGGCCGGGCGCAGCCTGCCGCCGGCGATTGAGCGGTTTTGTCGCTTGGCCGCCGCTGAGCTGGAGCGGCGCCAGAGCGAAGGTTTCTGAGCCGCACACCCGCTGCTGCATTTTTTGCAGCACTGCGTCCCAAATTTTGAGCTATCGGACTCAGTCGGGAAGCCTTACGCTAGGCCTTCACTTGTTGTAATTGGGTGTTAACCAGATCAGCGGGAGTTTCATGAACTTAAAAATTGCTTCGAGCTGTCTGCTTCTGGGTTTGCTCGGCAGCCCACTGCTCGGCTGGGCCCAGGGCGGGCCCGGCGGCTACCCACAGCGCACCGTTCGGGTGATCGTGCCGGCTGCCACCGGCAGCTTGACCGACCCGGTAGCGCGGGTGATCGCCGAAGACATGGGCCGACGCACCGGCCAGAGCTGGGTGGTGGACAACCGGCCCGGAGCCGGTGGCATCATTGGGACAGACGCACTCGCCAAGGCAGTGCCTGACGGTTACACGCTGATGCTGACCGCCAACAATTTCATCATCACACCGGCGCTTTATCGCAGCGTTTCCTACAAAGTGCCGACGGACTTCAGCTTGATCGGCATGGTCGGGCGTGGCGACAACCTGCTGGTGGCATCGACCGCCAGTGGCCTACGCAACATCAATGATCTGGTCAGCCGCGCCAGATCCAGCGCCACACCGATCAACTACACCTCGCCCTTGATTGGCTCGGCTGCGCACCTGACGGTGGAACTGTTCAAACGCAATGCGGGAATCGAACTCAACCACGTGGCCTACAAGGACTCGGGCCAGGGCACCACCGACACGCTCACCGGCATCATCCCGGTCAATGTGATGGGCATCAGCACGGCACTGCCGCACATCCGCTCGGGCAAGCTGGTGCCGCTGGCCTGGACCGGCACCCAGCGCGCGCCCGAATTGCCCGACGTTCCCACCTTCGTGGAGGCTGGCTTCAAAGACGTTCACATGGGTTTGTGGTTCGCCCTGGTTGGGCCGGCGCGCTTGCCGGCCGAGCAGGTGGCCTGGCTCAACGCTCAGCTCAACGCATCCCTGGCCTCACCCCAGGTGATCGAGCGGCTCAGAAGCTACCGCATTGACCCCCTGCCGGGGACGGTGGCCGACCTGACATCTCTGATCGGTCGCGAGTTGCCGCAGTACTTTAAGCTCGCCGCCGATACCGGGCTCAAGCTCGATTGAGCCGGTACCAGCAAGATGGACAACATTTCGGGTCAGATCAGTGCTCTCTACTGGTGCCCCGCCGCTGGTGAAGCCATGCGCGCGGCTAAGCAGATCCGGGTGTTGGGTGGCTTTGGGCTGGAAGGTGACCGCTACGCCAATGGTGTGGGCGCCTATTCCGCCACCCAGCCTGCCAAGATCCGCCACCTCAGTTTCATCACGGAAGAGGGCATCGCCACCGCCAACGACTGGCAGGATGCAGCCGGCCTGGCGAGCTTCAGCATGGCCCAGACGCGGCGCAACGTGCTTTTGCGAGGCATGTCTGCCCAGGCCCTGAACGGTTTGGTGGGCCAGCGCTTTTGGGCCGGAGCCATAGAGTGCTTTGGCGTCGAGCTGTGCACGCCCTGCTTGCGGCCCTCACAGCTGAGCGCCCAGAGTGGATTCCAGGATGCTTTTGAAGGCCGTGGCGGCTTGCGTGCGCAAGTGCTCTGCAGCGGCCTGCTCAGCCTTGAGGATGCGCTTGCGCTGAGCCCGCAGAGATAAATTGCATTCGCTTGGCGAGCCTGAGCTCGGCTGCCGACTGACCCGACTGACCCGACGCACATCTGGCCACCCCGTCAGCCCCAAAACAGCGGCGAAAAATACGGCGCTGTGCTCGCCGTACTGCCGGGCAAGTCGCCAGGCTGGTCAGTCGAACAAGCGCTGCGCAGCCGCGGCAATCTGGGGGCCGGTGACCCGGCAAAGGTCTTCCAGCGGCTTGGCGTAGGGCACCGGGATGCGTGGTGAGCCCAGGCGGGTGGGCCTGGCTTTGAGTTGACCAAAAAAAGCCTCGGCGATTTCGGCCAAAAGTTCGCCACCGAAGCCGCCCACACGCGTTGACTCGTGCGCAACCAGCACCCGTCCCGTCTTGGCAATGGAGGTGAACACGGTCTCGCGATCCCAGGGCCATAAGGTGCGCAGGTCAATCACCTCGGCATCCATGCCTTGATCGCTCAACTCGTCCGCCGCGCTCAGGCAACTCGCCACCGTGCTGGACCAGCTCAGCAGCGTGATGTCACGGCCCTGACGCCGCACGACGGCCTTGCCCAGTTCAATCGGTTCGGCCTGCGGGTCGACCTCGCCGCCGACCAGCCACAGCTCTTTGTGTTCCATGTAGACGACCGGGTCGTTGCTGCGAATGGCCGCTTTGAGCAGTCCGTGGTTATCGGCCGCTGTAGCCGGCGCCACCACCACCAGACCGGGCGTGCCTATCCACAGGTTTTCGTTACTTTGCGAGTGCTGCGCTGCCATGCCCCAGCGCATGCCCATGGGTTGCCGGATGACCATGGGCACCCGGACCTGGCCGCCGAGCATGTAGCGCGCCTTGGCGGCCTGGTTGATGATTTCGTCAGCGGCACACAGGGCAAAGTCGGCGTAGCGCAGTTCCGCGACGGGCCGCATGCCCATCAGGGCCGAGCCAATGGCTGCCGACATGATCATGGACTCGGAGATGGGAGTGTCAACAATGCGCTGCGGCCCAAAGCGCGTTTGCAAGCCGCGGTACTGGCCGGCCACGCCGCCCTCGGGTCCCATGTCTTCGCCCAGCGCCCAGACCTGCGGGTCGCGCTCCATTTCTTGTGCGAGCGCCAGACAACCGGCCTCGGCATAGGTCATCCAGGTCATGCCTGACCTCCCAGGTCCTGCACGTCGGTGAAGGCGCTGGCAGCCTCGGGCCAGGGCGCGTTCAAGGCGTCTTGCAGGGCGGCCTGAATGCGGGCCTGGCTGTCCTCGCGCAAGCTCTCGAGTTGCTCCGGGATCAGGCCTTTTGCCAGCAGCCAGTGCTCGGTATGGCGCACGCAGTCATCGCGCCTGGCCTGCTCGACTTCGGCTGGGTCGCGATACAACCCTTTGTCATGCGCCAGGTGACCATACCAGCGGTAGGTGCTGGCGTGCAGGAAGCACGGACCCGCGCCAGCGCGCACCTGCGTCAGCAACTGGTCGGCTGCCTGCGCGACAGCCAGCACATCATTGCCGTTGACGGACACGGTGGGGATGCCGAAGGCCTTGACGCGCTCGATGGTCGAAGGACCACCGGTCACGCTGGCGGTTTTAAGGGTCACGGAATAGCCGTTGTCTTCGCAGGCAAAGAGCACGGGCAGTGCGAAGAGTTTGGCCCAGTTGAAGGCCTCGAACAGGGGGCCGCGGTTCATGGCGCCATCACCAAAAAAAGCCACTACGACGCCCGCTTTACCTTGCATTTTCAGAGCATGTGCTGCGCCCACGGCAATCGTCACGCCGTCGGGCACCACACCGTTGGCCCCCAGCATGCCCTTGGAAAAATCGGCGATGTGCATGGAGCCACCCTTGCCGTTGGAGGTTCCCCCCTGGCGGCCCAGGAGTTCACGCATCATCCGGTTTACGCACACGCCCTTGGCAATGGCGTGTCCATGGCCGCGGTGGTAGCTCGACACCAGGTCATGGGGCTGCAGGTGGTGGCAAATGCCAGTGGCGATGGCCTCTTGGCCGGTGTATTGGTGCACGGAGCCGCGCGCATGGCCGGCTTCAAGTGCTTGACCGGCGGCTTCTTCAAAGTCACGAATGAGCCGCATGGTGCGCAGCATCTGCAGGACCTCGCTGGTGGAGGTCTGATGGGCGGAGGTCATATAAATTCCAGAGTTCTTTCGGCGCGCGCGCCTAGGGTCAGCGGTTTCCCGCCGGGCCGCCCAAGGAAAACAGCGCCCCTCGGGGGCAGCGCTGTACGCGAAGCGACTGGCGAGGGGGCCTGAGTTGCCAGGCGACTCATCGACCTGCAGGGCCGCAGACCGGGGCCGGGCATCACACCGGCGAAAAAGAGGTCGACTTCAGGATTTTGTTGTCTTGCAGCAGCACCACATCCAGGTCGCGCAGCGCATTTCTGTACAGCGGCCAGCCCGGGTCTTTCTCCATCTCGGCCCTCCGACGCTCGCGCTCGGCCAGGCTGTCAAAGCCCCACAGGTGAACAACCTGGTTGAGCTCGCCGATTTCCGAGACAAAAAAGCCGATGAGGTGGCCCAGGTACTTCTTTTGCAAGGGCAACGCTGCCTGCTCGTAGAGAGCCAGAAAATCCCCCGTTCGCAGAGGCTTGATCGTGTACGTGCGCATTTCAACTATCACGGGGTTTACCTTGTTCTGGTCGGGGTCTATGCTTGTGTCAGGCTGCGTGCCGAAGGCATGCGGTCTGGCTGCCAGTTGCCGCGGCGAGAAGGGGTGCCGCGGCGAGAAGGGGTGCCGCGGCGAGGAATGGTGCCACGGCGCTTGGGCACGCCCCTTCGCCGGCGCCGGTTCTGCTTATTCGACCTTGATACCGAGTTCCTTGATCAGATCACCCCAGTAGGCGAAGTCGGAGGCCATGCCGCTGGACAAGGCAGCGCCTGGGGTGCCGGTGGGCGTCAGGCCGAGCGAGCGCAGGCGCGCCTGAATGTCGGGCATATTGACGATTTTGATGATCTCGGTGTTGAGCTTGGCAACGATGTCGTCCGGCGTGCTGGCGGGCGTGAAAATGCCATGCCACGAGTTACCGATCACACCGTTGGGGTCCAGGTTGCCGCCGAACTCGGTGACGGTGGGCACATTCGGCAGGGTCGCAATACGGTCGCTGCCGGAGACGGCCAGGGCCTTGATCTTGCCAGCCTGGATGGAGGGGATGGCGGTGGTTGAGGCTTCGAGGTACATGCTGACCACGCCGCTCATGACGTCGGGGCCGGGGTTGGTCTTGTAGGGCACATGCGTGAGCTTGAT
>CAIMVC010000087.1 GCA_903844825.1 uncultured Burkholderiales bacterium
GCGAACACAGTCTCGCTGCCTACGGTGCCGCTCAGAGTTCCCACGGTGATGGTGGCGCTGGTGCTGGCGTCGTAGGTCTTGTCAGCAGCGCTGGAGCCGGTGACGGTGAGCGACTTCTGCGCGATGGTGGCGCTGTGGCTGGTGTCAGAGAGGCTGTAGTTGCTGGCCAGGCCCGTGCCATCGGCCAGGGTGTAGGCGGCAGTGGCCATTCTGCTGCCTGCGTTGGCGCTGTCGAAGGTACCGGTGGCGCTCGCGGTCACGGTTTCGCTGCCTACGGTGCCGCTCAAGGTGCCCACGGTGATGGTGGCAGCAGTCGTGGCGTCGTAGGTCTTGCCTGCGGCGCTGGAGCCGGTGACGGTCAGGGCGGCCTTGCTGATGCTAGCCGTGGTGCTGGCCTGGTCGGTGATGGTGTAGTTAGCCAGGTCTGCGCCGCCATAGGTGCTGCTCAGCGTCACGGTTTGGCCGGATGCGACGTTCTTGTCGGCAAAAACGCCGCTGGCCGCTATGGTGACCAAGTCGCCGCTGACCAAGCCGCTCTTGGTCACGGCCGTGGTGCTCACCGTGGCGACGGTGCCACCGTCATAGGACTTGTCGGCGGCGGTGATGCCGCTGATGGTCAGTGCCTTGGTGTTCACCGTCAGGGAGCCGGTGGCATACGTTAGGGCGTAGCCCAGCTGGTCTGCCGCACCTGAGGCTGTCAGCGTGTGCGTGCCTGCGCTCAGGTAGCCTGCGCTGGATGTGAGACCGTCGTCTGTGACGCTGGCCAACGTGCCCAAGGCCTGCGCCGCGGTGTCGCCGTTTTGGCTGCTGACGGTGTAGCTGTAGCTGGCCGCTGTACCGTAGGTAACAGCGGACGGGGAGTCGGCCGTGATGGTCATCGTCGGCTGCTCCCGGTATACCGCGTACAAACCGCTGCCCAGCGCGGCACTGTAATTGCTGGTGCCCACCGTGCTGTAGTAGCGGAAGTTGCCGCTGCCCGAACCCACGGCTGCGGTGACGCCGGTGCTACTGGCTACCGAGCCTGTGTACAGCGTAGCGCGCCCACCGCTGCCCACGGAAATGGTCGGTGAGCCGCTCAGCACCACATCGCCACCCGTGGTCGTGCCCACGGTGGTGGCGCTGCCGGCCTGCAACACCAGGCTGCTGCCCGTGGTGGACACCGCGCTGCTTACCGTCAGGTCGCCCACGCTGGTGGTGATGGACACATTGCCTGTGGAATCAATGCCGCTGTAGCTGTTGGCGCCCAGCGCCACGGTGCCCAGCGCCAAAGCCGCGCTGTTGCTCACGTCCACCGCGCCTACCGACGCATCGCTGGCCAGCGTGGACAGTGTGTTGGCGCTGTTGCTCATGGTGCTGTCGCCCGCGCCCACCAACACCAAACCAAAGCCATTGCCACTGACTGCGCCCGACACCGTAAGCCCGCCACTGCCGCCCAGGGCGTTGGCCGAGCCCAGCGCCACCGCACCACTGGCCGTGCCGGTCGACGTGCTGCTATTGGTCAACGCACCGGTGGAGCCACCGGCGCCCCCGCTGCCATAGCCGAACAGGGTGAGGTCATTAGCCAGCGTGTTGCCGCCCAGGTCCAAAGACGCCTCGCTGCTGGCGCTGCTGCCCACGGTGACGTCGCCACTACCCAGCGCGGTGCTGCTGCCCGCAGCCACCGTGCCCGCGCTGATGCTGGTGCCGCCACTGTAGGTGTTGGCGCCACTGAGCGTGAGCGTGCCCGTGTCCGACTTGGTCAGGGCGCCGGAGGTACTGATCACACCGGTGATTGACGAGGATGCCGAGTTGGCCACCGCCAGATCGCCCGTGAGCGCGATATTCGCCGCAGTGATCGCCGCGCCACTGAGGCTCAGGGCCGACAAGGGATAGCTGCCCCCCACCGCGTCGCCAAACGTGATATCGCCCGCGCCCGCTGCCACCGTCAGCGCTTGCGCCGTGGTGCTGGCACTGTTGACCGTGCTGGCAAAGGCCACCGCGTAACCACCGCTGGTCAGCGTAGTGCCTTGGGCCAGGCTCACCGGGCTGCGGTAGGTTTGGGTGCCCGACGTGGTCACCGTGGCAGGCAGGCTGATGCCCCCGGCGGCCGTGATGTCCAGCGCCCCCAGCGCGACGCTGCCCCCCATGGCACCCGCAAAGCTGGCAGCCCCCGTACCCGCTGTGACGGTCAGGGTGCGTGGGGTCAGGATGCTGTCGCTATTGACCGTGCCGCCCACGCCGGTGCTCACCTCAGAAATAGTGACCGCTGCACCCGTGGAGGCGCCCGAGTTGGTGGTGTCAATCTTGACGTTGCCCCCCAGGATCACGCTGTCTTGGATGATGACCGCCTGGCCTGCGGTGACGATATCGGCATTGAGGTACGTGGTGTGGCCCGAGCCCGAGACGGTAAACGTGCCGTTGCTCACCGTGATCTGGCTGTCCACGGTGAAGCTGCCGCCCGCCGTAATGGTCACCGTCATAGGCTTGCTGACTGTCAACGCCGAACTCACCGTAATGGGGTTGGTGCTGGTGGAGTCGCCAATGGACAGCGAATCCATGCCCATGAGCTTGCTGAAGTCGCTGGTGCTAATGGCCATGGCGCTGGTGTCACTGGTGCTGCCCAGCACAATGCTCTTGCCCGCCGTGCTGGTGGTCAGGGCGATGCTGCTTCCGCTCAAGGTCGCGCTGCTCAGGTCCAGCGAATCGGCGGTCACAGACAGTGCGTTGGTACCGGCGGCCACCGTGCTGTTTAAGGTGAGTTTGTTGGTGCCGGTGTTGATAGACAGCGGCGCGTCCAGGGTAATGGGCGCATCAAAAGTCAGGTCCGTGCTGTTGGAGGTGACCGTGCCACGCATCTTGACGTTGGCCGAGGATTGGTCTTGGTGGATCGTTGAAGCGCGCAGGTCCAAGACACCGGTTCCGGTGTCAATATGGTGGAGCCGCAGCTCGCCAGGCGTGTAAATTTTGATGTCGTTTACGCCGCTGTTAATCAGTGTCAGCAGCCCGTCCTTGCCACCGAACATATTGCCAGGCGCGCCGTCCGTGGCGAGCGTGATAGGCGCTGCCCCCACGTCAAGAAAGGTGTTCCCCCTCACCCGCACATAGCCGCTTTGGGTTAGCGCCGCGTTTTTGTTTCCTATGATCAGGTTGCCCGAAATCAGGCTGGTGCCCAGCTCTAACGCCGCGGTGTTGATCACGGCCACATTGCGCGCGCTGCTGACTGCCAGCTTGGACAGGTTGTTTGATGCGTTGCTCCGGTCCTGCTTGCCGGTGGCTTCATTGAGCTGGGCTGAGCCCAAGGTGAGGTCGCCGCTGCCAATGTTCACCACCAGGTTGGCGCTGTCCATGGAGCCGTTGATGGTGCCTAGGCCGGTGACGTTGCCGTTCGAGGTTTGCAGCTCGGTGGGCGTCAAGCCGGTGGCAATGTGCAGGTTGCCGTAGGTCTGCGCTCCGGTGGTCTTGA
>CAIMVC010000088.1 GCA_903844825.1 uncultured Burkholderiales bacterium
GGCCCGCGCGCAGTCTTCGGCCAGCGCATCGTCATGAAAGCCCAGGCGCATCTTGGCTGACACGGGCACGTCAGACGGTACCGCTCGCCGGACGGCGGAAACGATAGCCCCCACCAGGTCCGGGTCTTGCAAGAGCGCTGCGCCGCCACCGTGGCGATTCACGATCTTGGCCGGACAGCCGAAATTAAGGTCAATGCCGGCCGATCCCATGGCCGCCAGGCGCGCTGCGTTGTCGGCCATACAGGCTGGATCGGACCCGAGCAGCTGCGCCCGCACCGGCACGCCCGCTGGCGTGCAGCTGCCGTTGTCCAGCTCCGGCACGATGCGCAGAAACACACGCTCGGGCAGCAACTGGTCGGTGATGCGAATGAACTCGGAGACACAACGGTCAGTGCCGCCCACGCGGGTCAGGATGTCACGCAGCACAAAGTCGAGCAGCCCCTCCATGGGCGCCAGCAGCAGCGTCAAACCCGGTGCGTGAACAGTCATGCCCGTATCATGCCGCATTAGCCAAGGCTCACCCCTTGCGAAGCAGGCGGCGCCGCGACAACGGGTCAGCCGACTGTGCGCTTGAGCCGAATTTCCTCGATCTTCACGTTGCCGACGGCCACGGTCTTGAGCGAGGTCATCTCACGCTTGAAGCCCGCTTGCTCGAAAAAGCGCAGACCGCGCTCGTTACGCAAGGGCACCCAGACGGTGACGCGGGTACAGCCCTCTTCCTTCAGACCGTCGTTGGCGGCGTCCCACAAGGCCACACCGGCACCGCTGTCCCAATGTGCAGGCAGCACGTACAAGGCAAAAATTTCACCGGTGGTCGAGGGCGTGCCCTTGTCGCGCGACCGGTCAAAGCCGACGAAGCCGACCATCTCGTCACCCAGCATGGCCACCAGAACTTGCGGCTCGCTGTACTCAATGGCTTCGCGCCAGTAGGCCTGGCGCTTGTCGATTGAAGGATGATTGAGCTGATCATCGGGCAGCAGGCCTTGGTAAGCGGCCTGGGCGGTGGTGACATGAATCTGAGCGATGGCCTTGGCATCGCGCACGGTCGCGGGTCGAACTTGGAAACTGGACATGGGAGAAGCTAGCTATATTTTTGAAAGAGGGGGATTGTCGCCGCATTTGCAACAGGCATTGGCTGGCAGCGGCGAGCAAGGACCCGCGCGGCAACACCCCGCCAGCCCAAGGTCCAGCCGCTTGAGTTAAATTCCAAAGCCGCATGCCACAGACCGACTCCCCGCATCCCCCCGACAAGGCCCTGATCAGCGCGCCCGCCCCGTTTGAAGTCAGGCTCATCGGCGCGGGCGGTGCTGACGTGTCTTTCGCCGCCCCTGCCACCCAAACGGTGCTGCAGTCGGCGCTGGCTGCCGGCTACGACATGCTCAGCGCCTGCCGCAATGGCACCTGCCGAGCCTGCCTGCGCCAGCTGCACACGGGCCAGGTCAGCTACAAGATCGCCTGGCCGGGCCTGAGCGCCGAAGAAAAAGCCGAAGGCTTTATGCTGCCCTGCGTGGCTCACCCTGAATCCGACTTGGTGATCCAAGCCCACACGAACTGACTTGTCCAAGCACCCACCATGGCTCATCGACCTTCACCTTGCCCTGCCACCTCGCTCTGGCGCCTGGCCGCCGGCTACCTGCTTGCCCTGTGCGCATCCCTGCCGGCCGCCGCCGCCCAAGCGCTCCCTTTTGAAAACTCAATGGCGCAGCGCAGCCTGGCTTGCACCGCCTGCCATGGAGCGCAAGGCCGCGCCGCCGCGGACGGCTACTACCCCCGACTGGCCGGCAAGCCGGCGGCCTACCTATACAACCAGCTGCTCAATTTTCGTGATGGCAGGCGCCACTACGGGCTCATGACCCAGCTGCTGGACCCGCTGACCGACGCCTACCTGATGGATATCGCACAGTATTTTTCGGCACTCGAGCTGCCCTACCCGCCACCGCCTGCGGCGTCCGCTGCCGCGTCAGCCTCGACCCTGGCCCAGGGCCAGCGCCTGGTCACCCAGGGCGACCCGGCCCGACAAGTGCCGGCCTGCGTGCAATGCCATGGCCAGCGCATGACCGGCATGCAGCCCAACGTGCCCGGCCTGCTGGGGCTGCCACGCGACTACGTCAACGCCCAGTTGGGCGCCTGGAAGGCCGGCAAACGTCGCGCCCATGCGCCCGACTGCATGGCCCAGGTGATCGAGCGGCTGAGCCTGGACGACATCAACGCGGCCGCCACCTGGCTGGCCCACCAGCCGGTGCCTGCCGACAGCAAACCGGCCCCACTGGCTCTGGCGCCTGCGGGCACCCCGGTCTGCGGTAGTGCCCCAGCGCCAACAACGGGCGCTGCGCGATGAGGCCCGCCACGCCTGCCCGCCGCCTCGCACGCGTTGCGGCCCTGAGCGCCGCTGCACTGTCGCTGCTGGTTCTGCTGATGGGGGTTCTGCTCTGGTGGTCAGCGATGCGGGAGGAGCCTTACGGTACGGACAGCACGGACAGCACGGGCAGTGTCGCCGCGGCTGATCCGGCGCTCGTCGAGCGTGGTGCCTACCTGGCCAAAGCGGGCAACTGCATGGCCTGCCACACCGAGCGCGGCGGCATGGCCTTTGCGGGAGGCCGCGGCATCGACACGCCGTTTGGCACGGTGTATTCGAGCAACCTCACGCCGGACCGTGACACCGGACTCGGTGCCTGGCGCGCCAGCGACTTCTGGGGCGCCTTGCACCACGGACGCTCCAAAGATGGGCGATGGCTCTATCCAGCCTTTCCGTACACCAGCTACACCCAGGTCAGCCGCGAGGATTCGGATGCGCTGTTCGCCTATCTGCAAAGCCTGCCGCCCGTGCGCCAGCCGCAGCCGGGAAACACCCTGAGCTGGCCGTTTAGCACTCAGGCCGCGCTGGCGGTGTGGCGCACGCTGTATTTCAAGCCAGGCGCCTTCGAGCCAGACCCACAGCAGGGCGCCGAGTGGAATCGCGGCGCCTACCTGGTGCGCGGCCTGGGCCACTGCGCGGCCTGCCATACGGCGCGCAACGCCCTGGGTGGCAGCGGCTCGCTGGATCTGGCGGGCGGTCTGATCCCGATGCAAAACTGGTATGCGCCCTCGCTGACGTCCGATGCTGAAGCTGGCGTCGGCCGCTGGCCGATCGAGCACATCGCGTCCCTGCTGCGCACCGGTGTGGCGCCCGGTGCATCGGTGCAGGGCCCCATGGCCGAGGTGGTGCTGCGCAGTACCCAGTACCTGACCGAGCCCGATTTGCAGGCCATGGCGACCTTCCTCAAGGCCCTTCCCGCCAGCGCGCCTGATCAGCAAAAGGCCAGGACCGCGCCACCCACCAAGTCCAGCGCGCAAATAGCTGGAGCGCGCCTGTACGAGCAGCATTGCGCGCAGTGCCACGGCGAGCAGGGCGAAGGCGTGGCACTCGCCTACCCGGCACTGGCCGGCAACCGCGCTGTCACCCTGCACTCGAGCGTGAACCTGGTGCAAGTGGTGCTGCACGGCGGCTACCCGCCAGCGACCGCCGGCAACCCGCAGCCCTTCGGCATGCCGCCCTACATGCTCACCCTGAGCGACAAGGACATCGCCAGCGTGCTGAGCTTCGTGCGCAACGCCTGGGGCAACCAGGCCGCCGATGTCACGGCGGTTGACGTGAACCGCACGCGCAGCGGCAACGCACGCTAGCGACACCTGCTTGGTGTTTCAACCAAACCCGTCAACCCAAATCCGGCGGTTGAGCCGGGCGCCGGTTCGCGCAAGAAACAGCAAGTGAGTCAAAGCGTTGCGCGCAAGGTACGCATCAGCGGCCGAGTTAGGAGTCTGCGCGGGCTCATCCGGGTTGAGTTCAGAGCCGATCGCGCCTGGCCAGCGACGGGAACAGGCGCAGCCAGAGCGCAGCCACCAGCAAGGTGCCCACGCCGCCCAGCAACACCGACCCCACCGGGCCGAGCCAGGCCGCCGCGGCACCCGACTCGAACTCGCCCAGCTGGTTCGACGCACCAATGAAAACCGAGTTCACGGCACTGACCCGGCCGCGCATCTCGTCGGGCGTTTCGATCTGGACCAGGGTCTGGCGCACCACCACGCTGACCATGTCGGCCGCCCCCGAAACAGCCAGCGCCAGCAGCGACAAGAGCATGCTCGTTGACAGGCCAAAGACCAGCATGCAAAGGCCGTAGACGGCCACCGACAACATCAGGCTGCGGCCGACCCGGCGCGCCAGCGGCCAGCGCGTGAGCAAGCCTGACATGAGCAGCGCGCCCACGGCAGGGGCTGCGCGCAACAAGCCCAGACCCCAGGGCCCGACATGCAGGATGTCCTTGGCAAAAATGGGCAGCAAGGCCGTGGCACCTCCCAGCAAAACGGCAAACAGGTCCAGCGACACCGCGCCCAGCAATGCCTTGCGGCGCCAGACAAATTCAGCGCCGGCCAGGAGCGAGCGCAGCGTGACTTTTTCATCGGGCGGCGCCACATGGGCATAGCGCAGGCGCCAGATAAAAAAGCAACCGAGGGCAAACAGCGCCAGGCAACAGGCGTAGACCGCCGTCGCACCAGCCACAAAGATCACACCCCCCAGCGCCGGCCCGCCAATGACGGCCGCCTGCATGCCGGCCGAGCTAAAGGCCATGGCGCGCGGCAGCATGGCGGCAGGTACCAGCGTGGGGGTCAGGGCCTGCTGGGCCGGCATCTGAAACGCCCGCGCCGCGCCCAGCAGGACCGACAAACCCAGCAGCAGCTCACGCGACAGCCAGGATTGAGCGCTGGCCGATGACTCCGTGGCGAGCACCAGAACCAGGGCCACCAGCGCCTGCGCTGCCAGGCACACGGCCACGATGCGTCCGCGGTGCAGCCGATCCGCCAGATGGCCAGCCACCAGGGTCAGCAGCAAGGCTGGGGCAAACTGGTACAAGCCCACCAGCCCCAGATCCCAGGCGCTGCCGGTGAGCTCGTACATTTGCCAGCCCACGGCCACCATCAGCATCTGGTTGCCGGTGGTCCCAAAAAGACGCGCCATCCACATGCGCATGAACTCGCGCTGACGCGTGAGGTCTGAAAAACTGTGCTCCACCATGGGCGGCAAGCTTAACAGCGCAGCTCGGTTGCTCTGCCGTCTGGCCCGTGGCACGAAAGCCTGACATTCAAGTGCAGTTGCCGCCAAGTCACCGGGCTTGCACCGATAATCGGGGCTGGCTTGCCAAGGGGCTGGCTGCAAACCGGAGAAAACACATGGCAAAAGGTCAGCAAAACCAAAAGATGGTCAAGAAACCCAAGAAAGACACCTCGCCGCCCAAGACAGTGTCGCCAGACGCCGTGCGGCCGACCGTCGTCACGGTGGTGCCGGTGCGCGGCAAGCTCAAAAACAAATAAGCCGTGTCCCGCAGCGAGTCGCCCGCCGGCACCCTACCGGCCCAGCCCGGCAACCCGCTGCATGGCGTGACGCTGCAGGCCATCGTCAGCGCGCTGGCCGAGCATTACGGCTGGGACGGCCTGGGCCAGCGCATCAACATCCGTTGCTTCGTCAGCGAGCCCAGCGTGCCCTCGAGCCTGAAATTTTTGCGCAAGACACCCTGGGCACGCGAGAAGGTCGAAAGCCTGTACCTTTTCATGCTGCGTGAAAAACGCCGCTCGGGGCAAGCAGAGCGGCCGTGAAAAATGCCTGCAGCGCCTGAATCAGGCGGACTTTGCCAGAGCCTGCGGCTGCATCACGTCGACCGCGACTTGCTGGTCATCGACAAGCCCGCCGGCCTGCTGGCCGTCCCGGGCAAAGGCCCGGACAAACAGGACTGCCTGAGCGCGCGCGTGCAGCAGCGCTACCCCGATGCCCGGGTAGTGCACCGGCTGGACATGGCCACCTCGGGTCTGATGCTGATGGCCCGTACAGCCGCGGCCCAGCGCCTGCTGAGCCAGGCCTTTGCGCTGCGACAGGTCCACAAACGCTATGTCGCGGTGGTCTGCGGCCACCTGACCACACCACTCGATGCCGCAAACGGCTGGAGCCTGATCGACCGGCCGATTGCCGTGGACTGGCCCCGCCGGCCCGTGCGGGTGATCGACACCTTGCATGGCAAGCCCAGCCAGACGCGCTGGAAGATTGACAACGGCCACGGACCGGTCAGCACGGCAGAGCAAGGCACCAGCACACGCCTTCTGCTCGAACCCCTGACCGGCCGTTCGCACCAGCTGCGCGTGCACTTGCAGGCCCTCGGGCACCCTATCCTCGGCGATGCGCTGTATGCGGATGCCGCCGTCGCGGCTGGCTCTGATCGCTTGCTGCTGCATGCGAGCGCCCTGGGCTTTACGCATCCGGTCACAGGGCACTGGCTGGCCTTTGAGAGTCCAGCGCCGTTTTAGGCGCGTGCCACAGGCGTACGGGGCTGCTCGACATCAGAGGCTCTATGATTTGCGCATGAACTACCCCCTCACCATTCTCACCGGCGCCTCCCGAGGCATGGGCCTGGCCATGGCCGAACAACTGATCGCGCCGGGCAGTACCTTGTTGTGCATCTCGCGAAACAGCCATGCCGGGCTGACAGAGCGCGCCAGCGCCCAGGGCTGCACGCTGACGCAATGGACTGAAGACCTCAGCCACGGGGCCGACGTCAGCCGCCGCCTGGGGCTCTGGCTGGCCGAGCAGGCGGGCCACGCCTACTCGCAGGTCTGCCTGATCAACAACGCGGGCGTGATCCCCCGCATCGCCCCCCTGAGCCAGGCCGATGCCGACGACCTGGCCATGGCCCTGCGCGTGGGCCTGGAGGCGCCCATGCAGCTGTGTGCGGCATTTTTGCAGGCCACGGAGGGTTGGACGGCACCGCGCAAGGTGCTCAATATTTCGTCGGGTCTGGGGCGCCGGGCGATGGCCTCGCAAGCCGGCTACTGCGCCGCCAAGGCCGGCATGGACCACTTCACCCGCTGCCTGGCGCTGGACGAGGCGATGAAGCCCCAGGGCGCCCGCGTCTGCTCGCTAGCGCCGGGCGTGATTGACACGGACATGCAGCTGAAATTGCGCAGCGCCGACGACGCCCTCTTCCCGGATCGCAGCGGCTTTGCCGGGCTGCACGCCCAGGGTCAGCTCACCTCCGCCGACGAGGCCGCCAGGCGCGTGCTGGCTTACCTGGACAAACCCGACTTTGGCAGCCTGCCGGTAGCCGACGTGCGCGGCTGACAGCGGCCGCGCCCGGACCGGGGCGCGCTCAAGCCTCGATCTTCACGCCCTTCCAGAACGCGACATGGCCACGGATGCTGTCGGCTTCTGGCTTGGGCTCGGGGTAGTACCAGGCGGCGTCGGTGTTCATCTCACCGTTGACCAGCAGTGAGTAATAGCTGGCCTGGCCCTTCCAGGCGCACATGGTGTGGTGATTGCTGAACGTGACGTAGCTGCGGTTCAGGCTGGCTTCGGGAAAGTAGTGGTTGCCCTCGAGCACCACGGTTTCGGGGCTGTCGGCGATCACGACGCCGTTCCAGATGGCTTTCATGCAGGACTCCTTGGGTTTACTGGCCGCCCTGCGGATGCGTGGGATCGATCCACAGCACCGTCTGCGGCTTTTCTATCGGCTCGATATCGAGGTTAACAGCCACGGCTTCGCCATCGCTGCGGCACAGCACGCACTCCAGCGCCTCGGTCGCGCTGGCGTTGATTTCCTGGTGCGGGACATAGGGCGGCACGTAAATGAAATCGCCCGGCCCGGCTTCGGCGGTGAACTCAAGTTGCTCGCCCCAGCGCATGCGGGCGCGGCCCTTGATCACAAAAATCACGCTCTCCAGCGGGCCATGGTGATGCGCCCCGGTCTTGGCGTCGGCATGAATGGTGACCGTGCCAGCCCAGAGTTTTTGCGCCCCGACCCTGGCAAAGTTGATCGCCGCCTTGCGGTCCATACCCGGCGTCTGCGCAGTATTGCCGTCGAGCTGGTTGCCCGGCACGACGCGCACGCCGTCATGCTTCCAGGCCGCACCGCCTGCGGGATGGCTGTGGTCATGACCGTGACTGCTGTCGTGGTCGTGGTCGTGGTCGTGCGGGTGGTCGTGGGACGGCTGAGTCATGCGGGCTCCTGGTGGTTCAGGCGTAACGCTGGCGGGCCAGCTCGGCACCGCGGGCCAGCGCTTCGAGTTTTTTGAGCGCAACCTCGCGGCTCATCGGCGCCAGGCCGCAATTGGTGCAGGGCATCAGCCGGGCCTTGGGCACGTACTGCAGCGCCAGGCCGATGGTGTCGGCAATCTGCTCGGGGGTTTCGATGACTTCGCTGGCCACATCAATCACGCCCACCATCACGTCCTTGCCTTCGAGCAGGGCCATCAGATGCGCCGGCACATGCGAGGCAAAGCACTCCAGGCTCACCTGCTGGATGCAGCTCTTGGCCAGGGCCGGAAAGACGAGCTCGTACTGGCGCCATTCCTCGCCCAGCGTGGCCTTCCAGTCGGTATTGGCCTTGATGCCATAGCCGTAGCAAATGTGCACGGCGGTGGTGCAGCTCAAGCCCTGCGCCGCGCGCTCCAGCGCCCTGACACCCCAATCGGCGGCCTCCTTCATGTAGACATTGAAAGCCGGCTCGTCAAACTGGATGATGTCCACGCCATCGGCCTGCAGGGCCAGCGCTTCCTGGTTGAGCAACTCGGCAAAGGCCATGGCCATGGCCACCTTGTCGCCATAAAAGCGGTCGGCCACGGTGTCCACAATCGTCATCGGGCCTGGCAGCGTGAATTTGATTTTCTTGTGGGTGTGGGCGCGCAGCAGTCGGGCCTCGGCGGCATGCACTCGGCCCTTCAGCCGCAGCGCCGCGACCACCTGCGGCACCATGGCGTCGTAGCGGTTGTCACGGATGCCCATCTTGACCTTGTGCTCGAAGTCGATACCGTCAACCTGCTCGAGAAAACCGTGCACGAAATGCTGGCGCGACTGCTCGCCATCGCCAATGATGTCCAGGCCGGCGTCTTCCTGTGCCTTGATCCACAGCAGCGTGGCGTCGGCCTTGGCTTGCTGCAGTTCCTCCCCTTCAGCCTTCCATTGAGGCCAGAGTTTGCGGGTTTCGGACAGCCAGGCTGGCTTGGGCAGGCTACCGGCAATGCTGGTGCTAAAAACGGGGGTGCTCATCGAGTGTCTCCATCGTTATAACGGCGTGGGCAGTCCTCGCCAAGGGGAGACTATAGCCGTGGGCGCTGATGGCGGGCGCAACGCGCAGCAGGCCCGAAGCGGGGTCCGCATCAATCCCTGTTCTAAACCCTGTTCTAAACCCTGTTCCAATAGCGGCTGTTCCCAGGCCCTCCTCACCAAGAATCAAGACGCACCATGGCACTCAAAGCCACCATCTACAAAGCCCAGTTGCAAATTGCCGACATGGACCGCGGCGTCTACGCCGACCACGCGGTGACCATTGCGCGCCATCCGTCAGAAGCCGACGAGCGCATGATGATTCGCCTACTGGCGTTTGCACTGAATGTGACCGCTGACGACCTGCAAGGCCGTCTCGAATTTGCCAAGGACTTGTGGGATGTTGACGAGGCAGCCCTGTGGCACAAGGACTACACCGACGCCATCCAGCACTGGATCGACGTCGGCCAGCCCGACGACAAGCGCCTGATGAAGGCCGCTGGCCGCGCCGAGCGGGTCACGGTGCTCAGTTTTGCCAGCAGCACGCCGGTCTGGTGGAAAAGCATCGAGAGCAAGCTCACACGCGCCGCGAATCTGGTGGTCTGGCAAATCGAAGCCGAACAAAGCCAGGCCCTGACCCGGCTGGCCGCGCGGACCATGCAACTGCAGGTGACCGTGCAGGACGGCACGGTCTGGATGAGCACCACCGCCGACTCCGTTGAGATCACGCCCAAGCGGCTCACCGCCAGCCCTGGCTAAGCAGCGCAACTGCCACCGCCTTGTTGCGTCAGGTAGCTGTCTCACGGCCTGAATTGCATCAGGGACCAGGGGATCAGGGAGTCAGTGGCCGAGCAAAAAGCAATCTTGCAACCAGAGGGCGCAACCACGCCGCCAGCATCGCGGGGTCAGCCAGCGCCTGGCGAGACGTCAGCGCCCGGCGCCCGACCCGTCCTGGCCTGGCCGAGGCGCTTCGTCCTCAGGGGAAAAGGCCGGCAGGCTGGCACCGCAGGCAAAGCAATACAGCGCCTCGATGGCATGGCCTTCGGTCAGGCAGTCATGGCAAGTACGGGTGATGGGCGCGACCCGCGTTCGAATCTGGCGCAGCGCGGCCATCTCGGCAGTGACAATGCCCGTGGGCACCGCCAGCGTGCCCCAGCCCATGAGCATCATGAAAGATGCAATCAGTCGCCCAAGGTCGGTCTTGGGCGTGATGTCGCCAAAGCCCACCGTCGTCACCGTGGTGATGGCCCAGTAGACGGATGTGGGAATGCTGCTAAAACCATGCTCGGGGCCCTCGACCACATACATCAGCGTGCCCAGAATCAGCACCAGCATCACGACCCCCGAGAGAAACACAAATATCTTGCGCCGGCTCGCAGCCAGCGCGGTGGCCAGCGACTGGTATTCGTTCACATAGGCTGCCAGCTTGAAAATTCGAAACACCCTGAGCAGGCGCAAAACACGAATATCGATCAGCGCATAAATTTCAGGAAAAAACAGGGCCAGGTAGGTGGGCAGGATCGAGAGCAAGTCGACCACACCAAAAAAGCTGGTGGCGTATTTCAGGGGGTAGCGCACACAGACCAGTCGGGCTACATATTCGAGCGTGAAGATCGCGGTAAAAAACCACTCCATCACGTCGAACCAGTCGCCATGGCGCAGCCGCATGCTTTGTACGCTGTCGGCCATGACCACCCCGATACTGACCAAAATCGCCAGAATCAGACACTTGTCGAAGCGCCTGCCTGCCGCCGTATCGGATTCAAAAATGATGGTGTAAAGCCGCAAGCGCCAACCCGACAGCGGCTTGCCTGAATCTGGCTCGGGTGTTACTGGCACGGCAGGTCGGACCATGGCCTCAGTCCTTGCCAGCCGATGGCAGGCTGGTCTGCGGCGCCCAAGGCTGCGGCCAGGCCGGCTGCAGCCAGGCCAGCAGGGCGCGGCTGACCTGATCGGCTTGTTCCAGGGTGCTCATATGGCCGCAGTCCTCGATCGCCACCAGCTCGACCGGTGCGGGTGACGGCTGCGCCAGCAGCAAGTCACGCATTTGCTCGTGCCGGGCCAGCGGACTCCAGCTGTCCTGACGGCCACACACGAGCAGCACGGGCAGCTGCATGCAGCGCAACAGCTCGGTAGCATCCGGCCGGCCGATCAGGGCCTGGATCTGGGCCGCAAAAATCGCTGGGCTTGAGCGCTCGATCATGCGCAAAATAGTCTCGAAAAGCGGCGTGTCCAGCTGTGCGGGATGAACCATGCCTCGGGCCCAACGCTGACCCATGGCGCGCATGCCGCCGGCCTGCGCCAACGCCAGCAATTCCATTCGGCCGGCGCGCTCTCGCTCACCCGCCTCGCCAGCGGCAAGCGCTTCAAAACCGGTGTCGAGCAAGGCCAGTTTCTGCACGCGCCCGGGCCAGTGCCTGACAATTTCAAGGGCAACCCGCCCGCCCATGGAATGCCCGGCCACGCACAGCGGACCGCCGGGCGCCTGACTCAGGGCCCGCTCGGCCATGTCCGCCAGGCTGGCGCTGTTGCCGTAGTCGGCCACCACACAGTAGGCGTGCGTCTGCAGAGCCGACTGCTGCGCCAACCAGACCGTGGCGTCGCACAGCAGGCCCGGAAGCAGCAGCAGCGTGCCACGCTCAGCGGGCATCGGGTACCTGACGGGTGGCCAAAAAAGCCTCAAATGTCTCGCCGCGCATGATGGCGTAGACCTGCATATTGCTCATCTTGACCACGCGGGCAAATTTTTCAAGAACAAAAAAGTTGGCACCGTAGCGCACCAGCCCCAGCCAGTCACGCGCACGAACCAAAGATTGTTCAGTGTCATTCAGACCCGCAGCCTGCATCGCTTCGGTTTCATCGGCCACAAAACGCTCGCGTGCCTCGGGTTTGATCATGTGCCAGAAAAAACGGTTCAGGCGCAGCGCCTTGTTACTGGTCTCAATGTCAAAAATATAGGTTCCGGCGATCTGCTCGACGCCCTGCAACTGCGGGTTCATGCGCTCACCTGCGCTGACTCCTGCTGGCGGGCCGCGGCGTCTGGTTCATAGAGCACCACCGTCATCGCCGTGGTCGTGGCCAGGTAGTAGTTCTGGTGCAGCTTGTGGATCGCCCCACCCAGCGCGCCGCGCATGGCCAGCCACATGATTTGCTCGACGCTTTCAGCCCCGCCCAGGCGTACATAGTCGGCGTGGGTCATGCGCGTGAGCTGCTCCGGGTCGTTTTCAAGCAACTCCAGAAACTCCATGTCCCACGCGGTGTTGTTAAAGCCGGTACGCTCACCATGAATCTGGTGCGACAAGCCACCCGTTCCCACCACCACCACCCGCAGGTCCTCGGGATAGGACTCAATCGCCCGGCGCACCGCCTGACCGAGCCGGTAGCAGCGCCGCGCCGTGGGCAGCGGGTACTGCAAGACATTGATGGCAATCGGCACGATGGTGCCAGGCCAGTCGGGTTCGTGCGGCCACAGCAGGGGCAGCGGCGACGCACAGCCGTGGTCAATCGGCTTTTCCTGAAACACCGTGAGGTCAAACTCGTCGTTGACCAGACTCTGCGCCATGTGCGCCTGTAACTTCACGTCACCGCGCAGGGGCGGCAAATTGCGCAGCCCGGCACCTTCGTCAGCAATAGGAAAGTGGGCACCCACCCCTAACGCAAAAGTCGGGTACAGGTCAAAAAAGAAGGTGCTGGCGTGGTCGTTGTAGAAAAAAACCAGCACATCCGCGCGCTGGTCCTTGAGCCACTGGGCCACCGGCTTGTAGCCGTCAAACAGCGGCGCCCAGGCCGGCTCGTTCTGTCGGCCCTTGTCATAAGCCACGGCGATGGTGGGAACATGCGAGGTACCGATGCCCCCAATGATGGTTGCCATGCTTACGAATCCTTTGGAGTAGCCATCAACCCGATGCCGCTGGCCCTGCGCGGCATTGTAAAGAACGCCCCCGTGCCTCCAGCGCCTCCCGCGCCGCCAGAGCCGCCCGCGGGGCTTGGCAGCCCGGCCAGTTCAAAGCACCAAGTATCAAGGGTGTTCAGCTTCCTGCAACAAGCGCCACATGACCTTGCCCGAGCCGCTCTTGGGCAAGGCGTCGACCAGTTGAACCACGCGCGGGTACTTGTAGGCGGCCATGTTGGCCTTGCACCAGTCGATGATGTCTTGCTCGGTGGTGTGCCCACGTGCCTCGGTGCGCAGCACCACGACGGCCTTGACGGTCTCGCCTCGGTAGGCGTCACGCGTGGCAATGATGCACGCCTCCTGAATGGCCGGATGCCTGAACATCAGCGCCTCGACCTCGGCTGGCCAGACCTTGAAGCCCGAGGCATTGATCATGCGTTTGAGACGGTCGGTGATGAAGAAGTAACCGTCTTCATCGACCCGCCCCAGATCACCCGAGCGGAAAAATCGTTTGCCGTCGATTCCGATGAAGGCGGCCGCGGTGGCGTCTGCACGCTTCCAGTAGCCCTGAAAATTTTGCGGGCCACACATGATGATTTCGCCCTGCTCCCCGGTCGGCATTTCGGCCAGCGTCAGGGGATCGATCACACGCGCGTCGGTGCTCAAAAAGGGCACTCCCAGGCATTGCTGTTTGGTCGCGTCGGGTGGGTTGCTGTGAGACGGCGCGGCAGTTTCCGTCAGACCGTAACCTTCGGCAAAGCGCAAGCCGTATTGCTCCCACAGGCGCTGGGCCACAGCTTGCGGCATGGCCGCACCACCGCCGCCGATGTACACCAGGCTGCTGACATCGAATTGCGCGAAGTTGGGGCTGGCCAGCAGGTCAATGACCATGGTCGGAATCTTGGTCCAGTGCGTCACGCGCCAGCGCGAGATGAGCTGCCCCGCCAGTTCGCGATCCCAGCGCGGCATCACCACCAGCGTGGCGCCCCCGAAAATGGCCGCGTGCATGACAGACACCATGCCCGTGATGTGAAACATGGGCACCACCGACAGGACCACGTTTTCGCTGGTGCTGTTGCCCCACAGGCAACTGGCCACGGCGTTGTGCATGATGCTGGCGTGGGTGTGCATGCAGCCCTTGGGCAGGCCGGTGGTGCCACTGGTGTAGGGCAGCACCGCCAGATCCGCCGGGCCCCGCGTGTGGGCGGCCAGCGGCAGGCCCTGCCCGGCGCCAAGCGCCTGCGGCCAGTCCATCACCTGCACACCGTCAAGAACGGGCAAAGCATGTCGCGTGGCCAGCCAGTCATGCCAGGCCGGCGGCACCACGGTCAGGGCATCGCTGCCCGATGGCAGGTCAAAAGCGTCGCTGTAGTGGCTGACGATCAGGTGCGTCAGACGCTGCGGCGGCGCCAGGGCTGCGTTGGCTAGGCCCAGCTCGCCAGCCAGATCGGCAGCGCAAATGGCCAGCTTCACGTCGGGGTCGGTGATGTAGTGCTCGAGCTCTTGCGCCCGGTTCATGGGATTGACCGGCACCACCACCGCATTGGCCCGCAAGATGGCGAAATGGGCCACCACCCACTGCGGACAGTTCTGCATGTTCAGCAGCACACGGTCGCCCGGTGTCACGCCCAGGGCAACGAGCGTCGTCGCCAGTTGCTCGGCCTGCCGCATCAGCGCGGCATAACTCAGGGATCGGTTGAAAAAAACCAGGGCGGGCTTGTCGGGAAAACGCAGCGCGCTGACCGCCAGGTTGTGCCACAGCGAAGTCGCTGGCGGGTCGATGTGACGCGGCAGACGCTTGGGCCAGAACGGCCAGTGCCTGGCGCTGTCCCGAGCGCCGGGGCGCGTGCGGAGATCCGGCAGGGCCGGGGTCGCGGGTGTATCGGGCGATGGGTTGGGCGGCAAAATGACTCTCCGGTGAATGCCCAGAGCCTATACGCTGCCATGGCGCTTTGGCACCGGGAAAGCCCCCGGATAGTGATGATTGAGCTAACGCCGGCGGCCCGTCATGTCACCTGTGAGACCACCACCAGCCCCGCAGGGGGGCTCGCCACCATCAGCCACCGTCAGCCGGCAGCACCCTTCCGCACCACACAGCGCTAGACTCGCCCAAGCTCAACCCTTTGACCTGCGCTACGGACCCCCCCATGCCCCAGATCCTGCCACCACGTACCCTGCCCCGACTGCCAGCCATCGCACTGCTGCTGCCCTGGCTGATCTCTTCAACACCGGTCATGGCCCAGATGGGAACAGACGACGCGGATGCGGCTCAGACACCCCAGTTGCGCGAGGTGGTGGTCAGCAGCCGCCGCTCGCTGGAAGACCGGTTTTTCTCCACCGGCTCGCTGGTCGTGGTGGACCGGCAGGACATTGAGCAGATGGGGGTGGAAACCGTGACCGACGTGCTGCGCCAGTTGCCCGGTGTGCAGGTCACGCCCAACGCCAACGGCAGCGTGGACATCCGCATGCGCGGCATGGACAGCAGCGCCACCCGCGTGCTCATTGACGGCCAGCGCTCGGGCGGGCGAGCGCAACTGCCTTTTGACCAGCTCCCGGCCGAGTTGATCGAGCGCATCGAGGTGATCCGCGCGCCCAGCGCCGAGTACTCGGGCGCCAGCGGCGGCACCATCAACTTTGTGCTGCGCCAGGCCACCAGCCAACGCTCGGGCAGTCTGCGCCTAAGCAACAGCCACGTCTGGGGCCGCAACGCAGGGCAACTGTTTGTCTCGCGCACCGGCCCCCTGGGCGGCGCCGCAGCGGGCGACGCTGCCGCCCCCGGAACAGTACCGCCAGCGCCCTCACCCTGGTCGTATTTTCTGGCGCTCGCGGGCTCCGGCCAGCTCAGCGGCTCTGACGTTGAACGCGAGCACAGCACTGACGGCACGCCATCGGCCAGCGGCAGCGCCCGCACCCGCAACCGCCGCGAGGAATGGACGCTGCTGCCGCGTCTGAACGGACGGCTGGGGCCGAAAGACCAGCTGGCCCTGCGCGCCACGCTCACCAGCTCGGCCCAGGCCGGCCGCTACGACAGCAGCGGCACTGGCACTGGCAGCAGCGGTGCCTACGCCTCATCGGCCAGCGAAAGCTCGGGGCAGGACAAGCGCTATGTGCAGGCCGCCGCCGACTGGACCCGGCGATTTGACGCCGGCAAGCTCGAGACCTCACTCTCGGGCAGCCAGTTGTCGGAGGCCGTGCAGCGCACGGGCGTGAGCAGCTTGAGCAACTCGGCCGGTAGCTCCAGCAGCAACAGCGACTTCAGCGACGACCGCCGCGAGTCGGTCTGGTCGCTCAAGACCAAGCTGACCGGCACCAAGACCTCGCTGCTGTGGATGATGGGGGTAGAACTGGAGTCGCGGCAGGCGCAGGTGCAGACCCAAAGCAGCAGCTCGCCCCAGCAAAACCTCAGCGCCGACGTGCAGCGACAAGTACTCTGGGGCCAAAACGAATGGGCGCTGCCGCTACAAACCACTCTGACGGCCGGACTGCGCGGCGAGTCGATCTCCCTGCGCTCGACGAGTTCGGGCCTGGCGGCTTCGCAGCAGCTGAACTTTCTGCAGCCCTCCCTGCACACCCGCACGCCCATTGGCGAAGACACCCAGTGGCGCACCAACATTTCGCGCATCACACGCAACCCCGGCGTCTGGGACCTGGTCGACCGCACCGTTCCCAGCCAGGGCAACAACAGCATCAGCAACCCCGACCAGGTGGGCAACACCGGTCTGCGGCCGGAAGTGGCGCAAACATTGGACATGGGCGTGGAGCAGCGCCTGCCACGCCAGGGCCAGATGGGACTGAGCCTGTTTGTGCGCCAGATTCAGGATGTGATCGCAGTCCGCTCCAGCCTGCTGGCCGACCGCTGGACCGAGCAGCGTGACAACATCGGCAGCGCCCGCGCCTGGGGCCTGGAGGCTGACATCAAGAAGCCGCTGACCGAGGCCGCTTGGGGGCGGGACTGGAACCTGACGGCGCACGGCTCCTTGCTGCAGTCACGCATGACCAGCGGCGCCGACGCGGGGCTACGCATCCCCGGGCAGGCCCGGTACGTGGTCAACGTCGGGGTGAACAAGCCCTTCAGGCGCAACGGCGGCAGCTTTGGCGGGGTCTCAGTGGCGGTCACGGGGCCGGCCTCGCTGAGCACCGCCGGCGTAAGCGGGATCAACCGCGCCCGGGCCACGCTGGATGTGTACGTGGGCAGCGTGGTGCCGCGCGTTGGCTTCTGGCGCGTGGGCATCTACAACGTCGGCGACGCGCGCTACGTGCGCGAGCGCAGCTACCAGGACAGCCTGGGCCGCGCCCAGACCGACATCAGCCAGATGAGCTTGACACCGCGCCTCGTTTTATCGGTAGGGACGCAGTTTTAAGGGCCCCGGCCGAGGCACTGGCGCTCGCTGTTGGTCGCTACTGGTCGTAGCCGGGCATGCGAGCCCGGGCAGATCACCCGGCCGCTCCCGGCTGCGAACTCACGCATACTTCAAGGCTTTGGCCCGGGATCCGACATGCCGCCTCTTCTTTACTTTTTCGCCCTGTGCAACCTGGTCATCGGCAGCGGCGCCTTTGTGCTGGGCGGCATTCTCGAACCCCTGAGCCAGTCGCTGGGGGTGAGCGTGGCCGCCGCCGGACAGGCCATGACTGCTTACGCCCTGGCCACGGCGGTGCTGGCGCCGGTCCTGATCGTGTTGACCGTGCGCTGGTCGCGCAAACGTGCGGTGCAACTGGCCTTGAGCCTGTTCACGCTCGGCTGCGCCCTCTGTGCTTTGGCACCAAGCCTGAGCTTGCTCCTGATTGGACGGGCGCTGATGGGCGCCGGCGCCATGTTCACCGCTACCGCGGCCGCCCTGTCCATCGGCCTGGTGGCGCCGGCCCTGCGCGGGCGGGCCCTGTCGGTGAGTTTTCTGGGCATGAGCATCAGCTACGCCGTCGGCATTCCCTTGGGCGCCTGGCTGGGCTTTGAATACGGCTGGCGCCTGCCGGTCTGGCTGGCCGCCGCGGCGAGTCTGGCTGTGCTGGTCGCAGCCAGTTGGCTGATCCCTGCGCATATGAAGGGGGGCAGCTCGAACTTCATGGACTTTCGCAGCGCTGCGGGCCAGGCCGCTGTGCTGCGGGTGTGGCTGCGCACCTTGCTGAGCTTTGTCGCGATTTTCAGCATCTTCACCTACATCGGCCCGGTGCTGCGCGCACTTAACCCGATCAGCGCCTACGCCCTGTCCGTCATCTTGGCGATCTTCGGTTTATCGGGCATTGCCGGCACCTTGATTGGCGGCTGGGCCAATGACCGCTTTGGCTCGCTGCGCACCCTGCGCATTCAACTGGGGGTGGTGATTTTGATGATGTGCCTGTTGCCGCTGACACAGGGCTACGTCCTGGCCACTGTCGCCTGCCTGGTCGTCTGGGGCACGGCCAGCTTTGGCATGACCGCTCCCCAGCAAAGCATTCTGGCGCACCTCTCGCCGAGCCAGGCGCCCTTGCTGCTGAGTCTGAACAGCTCGATGCTGTACCTGGGTACGGCGCTGGGGGCCGTCATCAGCGGCGCGCTGATCGGCACCGTCAGCCTGGACAAGCTGGGCTGGGTGGGCGCACCGTTTGCATTGATGGCGCTGCTGACCCTGGCTTTTGACAAGTCAGCCCTGAAGCAGCCGACAATGCAAGCGACCTGAAACGGCCTGCTCACCGGGGAGCTATCCACCCCGGTCAGCCTGCATTCGCCCACTAGACTCGAGACCTTCCACATGGACTTCCCCGCCCAAAAGAGCGACACATCACAGCGGCCCGCGAGCAGCGCCGCAGCACTGGTCAGCCACGCAGACAAGCCCTTAGCACCACTACAGACCGCGCTGGACGCGCTGCGGCGCGGGGAGTCTCGCGTTGCTGCTTTTTCAGCGCTGGCGCAAGCGCAGAGCGCCGTCCTGGCTGCCCTGCCGCCCCGCTACGCCACGGTGCTGATGCAGTTGCTCACCAGCCTGGAGTCGAGCGCTTTGTTCACCGAAGAAAGCTGCTCCTTCAGTCAGGTCGACCTGCTCGACAAACTTCAGATGTGGCTCGACAAGGCCGCCGCAGAGCTGGAAAAAGCATGAGCACGGCCCAGCAGTCCCTGCTCTACGTGGGCGACCCGATGTGTTCGTGGTGCTACGGCTTTGCAGTCCCGCTGGCCGCCGTGCTTGACGCCTTCCCGCAATGCCCGGTAGACCTGATCATGGGCGGACTGCGGGCCTACAACACGCAGTGCATGGACGAGCCCCTGAAGGACTCGCTGCGCCACCACTGGGCGCAGGTGCACCTGCGCAGCGGTCAGCCTTTTGACGCCGACACCATCTTGCAGCGAAGCGACTTTGTCTACGACACCGAGCCGGCCTGTCGCGCGGTGGTGACCGTGCGCGAACACGCGCCCGCCTGCGCTCTGGACATGTATGAGGCGATTGCGCACGCGTTTTACGCACGTGGCGAGGACGTGACCCGCACCAGTGTGCTCGCGGCCCTGTGGGCCGATGTGCGCCAGCAGGCGGCGCAGCCGCCGACGCTGGACGACAAAGGTTTTCTCAAGGCCTTCGGCAGCCAGACGATTCGGGACACCACGCGCGAAGACTTCGAGCTGACCCAGCGCTGGGGCGTGAGCGGTTTTCCTGCGCTGTTTGCGGTGGTCGACGGCCAGGCCCACGCCGTCGCACGCGGCTACACCGAGGCCGACGACCTGATCGCGCGCATCGAACAGATTTTTTCGGCTTCGGCCGTCCCGGATGAGCCGGTACCCTGAGTTGCAAAAAGGGGCACTGCCCAGGCAACTCGGGACGGGCCCAAACGGCTTATCATTCAACCTATGCGAACGTTGCTGCTCATCCTGCTGATCGCCTTGCTGCCGCTGAGCAGTTGGGCTGGCGGTGCGATGGCCATTCACACGAGCGCTCAGGGGGTTGCTCAGGGGGCCGTTCACAGCGGCGTTCACAGCGCCGCCAGCGACCGGCAAGCGCTCGAGCCAGCGGCACCGCAGGCCGGCCACGGCGCACACGCGGGGCATCACGGTTCGGCTTCGGCGAGCGAGCCAGCGCAGCACAGCGGTGCCGGCCAAATGGGCCAGCACGCCCAGGCTCAAGCCCCGGACTGCGCCACCCACGACGCAGGCAGCGACCCCTGCAAGAACTGCCAGAGCTGCCAGATCTGTCATAGCGTCGCCCTGTCCCTTGACAGCATCGGCCTCGGGGCGCAGCCCATCCATGCCATGCCGCGACCCGCTGCGGCTCACGACTTCGCCAGCGCCGACATGGCGCCCGGCCAAAAACCACCCATTTCCTGAGCGCCAAGCCCGAAATGGGTCTGCACTGCGCCGCTTGGCGCGGAGCTTCAGCGCTGCTGCGCCTTGCCTGAGCCTGGCAGCATCCGCCTAACCGCACCTGCCTAACCGCACCCGACTTGCCGCAACTGCTGCCGTCGGCACGCCACGATCGCTGCGCCTTACCACCCCTCGGGCAGTTGGTGCGGCAGCCTGGCGCAACCCCGCCATTTTTTTCGCCTGTTCCCCGCCCTTTGGAGAATTCAGTGACCTTCGCCATCTCCCCTCACGACCCCGCTGAAGCTGCGCCCTGGAACGGCGCACGCAAGCGGAAGATAGCCCTGTGGCTGGCCTTGGTCGCCAGCCCCGTGCTGGCTCAAACCCACACCCCCGCGCCCTACCCACGCGTCGACCCGCTGCCCACGGCGCGCGCAGCAGAGCCACGTACACCCGTTCCCGCAGCAGCCTACCAGTCCAGCCTGGACGGATTGCCCAGCGGGGTGGAGGCGGCGCGCACCGACTGGCCCCGCGCCAATGCCGAAGTGGGTCAGTTCAGAAATGGCCACGCTGACATCCTCAAATGGGAAGCAAACCCAAACCGCAACGCAGCGGGCCAGGCCATGCCCATCCAGCCCGATACCAAGAAAGGCCGCCAGCCATGACCATCTCTTCAACGCCGGGACTGCGGCCACTCTTTGGCCTGTTGCTGTCGGCGCTTCTCAGCGGCTGCAGCAGTTGGGCGCCCGATGGTGGGCTGACGGAGTTGCAGGCGAGTCTGGCCACCAAATTGCCGCCGGCCCAGGTGGGTGCGGCACCGACAGTGCCACGGCCCGGGCAGCCTAGCCAGGCCGCGATCGCCTTGCTGCTGGAGGCGCCCCTGAGCCTGGACGCCGCCACCCGCATCGCCCTGCTGAACAACCCGGGCCTGCAACGCCAGCTGGCCGCTTCCGGGCTGAACATCACCGACCAGGTGGCAGCAGCCCAGCCCGACAAAGCCCGTGCGGCTACCGAGCTGGCGCGTCTGCGGGCACAGGTGCAGCAAGCCTGGGTGCGGGCTGTCGCCGCCGGCCAACGCGTGGCTTATCTGACGCAAGCCAAAGAGACCGCCGAGGCCAGCGGCGAGCTGGCGCGCCGCATGGTCCGCGCCGGCAACTGGAGCCGCTTGCAACAGTCGCGCGAACAACAGCTGCTGGCTGAGTTAGCGCGCGATCTGGAGCACGCCCAGCTACAGGCCTTTGAAGCACGCGAGGCGCTCACCGTTGTGCTGGGGCTTTGGGGCGAGCAAACACGTTTTTCGCTGCCGGCCGAGTTACCTGCGCTGCCAACGAAAGCCAGTGACTACCCCGACGTGGAAGCACGCGCACTGCAAGCGCATGGCGAGCTGGCGCTGGCGGTAAGCCGCTGGGAGCTACAGCGCAACAAATGGGTCGAGCCAGGCCCCGCCGGTCTGTGGAGCACTCTGCGCGACGACGCCAGCGTGCGCGAACTTGCCGTCAAGCTGCGCAGTCAGGCCCGTACCGCCTACCAGCGCTACCGAAGCCTGCACGCCCTGGCTCGCCATGAGCAAGCCGAGCTGCAGCCGCTGCGCCAATTCATTCACGAAGAAACCCTGCTGCGCTACAACGGCATGCTTTCCAGCGTGTTCGAGCTGCTGGCAGAAAGCCGCGCCCAAACCCGTGGCGCCATCCAGGTGACCGAGGCGCTGCGCGATTTCTGGCTGGCCGATGCCGAGCTGCAGGCCGTGCTGGCCGGCGGGGCGCTGGCGCCTTGATCGCTGTGCACGTCCTTCACGCTATTCACGCTCTTGACGCTCTTGAGGCCCTGCAGCGCCCGACCCAACACAGGCCACCAGGCTTGATCACCCAAGGATTTTCCCGATGAAACGACGCGATTTTTTCAGCCATGCCGCTATCACGGCGGTGGCCGCCGCCTCTGTCAGCAAGGTCGCCATGGCGGCCCTGCCTGAGCCCAGCTTCATGAGCCACGCGGGCACCGCCGCGCCGCTGAGCCCCGCCAACGGTCTGCCCTACCACCCGGTGGTCACGCTCAACGGCTGGACGCTGCCCTGGCGCATGAACCAGGGCGTCAAGGAATTCCACTTGGTGGCCGAGCCCGTGGTGCGCGAGATGACGCCCGGCTTCAAGGCCCATATGTGGGGCTACAACGGCCAGAGTCCCGGTCCTACTATTGAGGTGGTCGAGGGCGACCGTGTACGCATTTTTGTCACCAACAAGCTGCCCGAGCACACCAGTGTGCATTGGCACGGCCAGCGTCTGCCCAACGGGATGGACGGCGTGTCGGGGCTCAACCAGAGTGCCATCCCAGTCGGCAAGACCTTTGTTTATGAATTCGAGGCGCGCCGTCCCGGCACCTTCATGTACCACCCACACGCGGACGAGATGACGCAAATGGCCATGGGCATGATGGGTTTTTGGGTCACCCACCCCAAGTTGGACAAGGCCGGCAAGCATCCGCTGATTGACACCGTGGACCGCGACTTTGTGTTTTTGCTCAGCGCCTATGACATTGAGCCGGGCAGCGCCACCCCAAAGATCATGACCATGCTCGACTTCAACTTATGGTCCTGGAACAGCCGGATTTTCCCGGGTATCGACACGCTCAATGTGCGCAAGAACGACAAGGTGCGCATCCGCGTGGGCAACCTGACCATGACGAATCACCCCATCCATCTGCACGGCCATGAGTTCACGGTCACGGGCACCGATGGCGGGCCCGTGCCGAATGTTGCGCGCTGGCCCGAGGTGACCACCGACGTGGCGGTAGGCCAGATGCGGCAAGTCGAGTTTCTGGCTGACGAGGAAGGCGACTGGGCCTTTCATTGCCACAAGAGCCACCACACCATGAACGCCATGGGTCATAACGTACCCACCATGATCGGTGTCGACCACCGGGGCCTGATCAAAAAGCTGCAACAAGCCTCGCCCGACTACATGGTGATGGGCGAGCGCGGCATGGCCGACATGGGCCAGATGGAGATGCCGATACCCGAAAACACCGCCCCTATGATGACGGGCAAGGGCCCCTACGGCGGCATAGAAATGGGGGGCATGTTCAGCCTGCTCAAGGTCAGGCACGACCAACAGCCGGGCGACTACAAGGACCCTGGCTGGTACCCGCAACCGCCGGGCACACAGGCCTATGAATGGACCGGCACCCTGCCCAAGCACGCCCGCCCCACCCCACCGCCCAGCAACACCGCAAGTTCGGCCACGCCCGCGCCAACTGACGCCGAAGTTCGGGTGCGCAAGCCCGCCGCTTCAGGCGGCCACGGCGGCCACCGTTAAGACAAACGAAAGAAATCCCCATGAAAAAGCATCTTTTCAGCATGCACCGCGGCCTGCTGCTGGCGCTGAGCCTGACCGCTGCAAGCGCCTTCGCCCACGAAAAAACAAACACGCACACCCAGACGCACGCAAGCCAGAGCATCGTCAGGGAACAAAAGGACTGGGGCATCGCCGGCGACGCAAAAAGTGCCAGCCGCGTGATCCACATCCGGATGGACGACCGCATGCGCTTCACGCCCGACCGACTCCAAATCAAACTGGGCGAGACCGTCCGCTTTGTCATCCGCAACCAGGGCAAGCTGCTGCACGAAATGGTCATCGGCACGCGTCAGGCCCTTGAGGCCCATGCCGCCATGATGCTCAAACACCCGGACATGGAACACGACGAGCCCGACATGGCCCATGTGGCGAGCGGCCGGCAGGGCGAGCTGGTGTGGACCTTCAACCGCCCCGGCGACTTTGAATTTGCCTGCCTGATCGCGGGGCACTACCAAGCCGGCATGACGGGTACCCTGTCAGTGACTCCGGCCACACGCTAAGCTGTCGTTCAAACATTCACCCAAGGAAAACATGACATGCAAGACACGCTCATTTTTGGCCGCAGCCTGCACCGCCTGAGTGGCACCCTGCTCCTGAGCCTGACCCTCGTCGGTCCGCTCGCAAGCCTGGCTCAAAGTGCCGACAAAACGTCAGCAGAGGTGCGCCGCGTCGACCGCGAGGCCGGCAAGATCACCCTCAGGCACGGCGAGATCAAAAACCTGGACATGCCGCCAATGACCATGGTGTTTCAGGTCAGGGACCCGACGCTGCTCGACAAGCTCAAAGCCGGCGACAAGGTGCTGTTCACCGCGGACAAAGCCGGGGGCAGCTACATCGTCCTGACAATTGAGCCGCAGCCCTGAAGCGACGCCAAAGCAAGACCAAAAAAACGTCTGAGAAGGTACCTCAGTGCGCGCCGGACTCGCCCTTCGCCGCACTGCTGATGCCCAGCATCGCGTACAAGGGGCAAAAGCTGAACAAGCCCGTCAGCAGGGGCACCACACCAAGCAGGCCCCACCAGCGCTGAGGCGCTGGCAGCACAAACACCAGCGCCAGCAAGACCAGGCCCAGCACGATGCGCAGCATCTTGTCTGTTGTTCCAATATTCACTTTCATGGTCGATTCCCCTTGACGGCTGTAAAAGCGTCAGCTTAGGCGCCCGGAGCTTGTGGCACTTGACACAGGTCAAGAAAGCACCCTGCGCGGGCTTCATGAAGAGGTCAGCCCTCTGCCCTAAGGATCAGCAGGTTAGTAGGCCAGCCAGATCAGCTCAGCCCCAGAGCCTGCCAGCCGGCATGGCCCAGTTTTTCGAGGGTCTTGATGTTCTCTTCAAAGATCGCCTCGGCTTGGGGAAACGCGGCAACGGCGCGCTCCACACTGTCTTCCCGCAGCAGGTGGAGCATGGCAAACGGCGCGCGGTTGGTGAAGTTACTGATGTCGTCCGGCTCGGTGCCGTCGAACTGAAATCGGGGGTGAAAGCTGGCCAACTGGATCACTCCCTCGAGCTCATGCTCGGCCACCACGCCGTCGGCGACCTCCAGAAAATCATTGAAATCGAGAAAGTCGTCAAACAGCGTTGGATGAATCAGCAGCGTGGTGTCAATGTCCTCAGCCGGCGTGGCCCAGCAGGTCGAGCTCACGGTCAAGCTCTTCAAGAAAATCATCAGCATGACGCGCCCGGCTGACCAACAGGCGCACCTGGTTTTTGACGTAAACCGCTTTGGCAAACGGGCACAGGTTCAGGCCGATCACGGCTTTCTCCAGCCAGTGACGGGTTTGATCCAAAACTTCTTCTTCGGTCATGCGGGGCTCAGTCGGGTTCAAGGGAAAAAAGTGGCGCAGGCCCGGCCGCTGTCACCCGCTACCCTCCACCCGTCAACGTCAACGTCAACCGCCGCACCGACTGGGGCTGGACCGGGGCCGGGCGGGCACGAGCGCTCATCAGCCAGGCAGCGAGTTTAGTGGCAAGCGCAGGAGCCCCGGCTTGTCGCGAGTCAGCGCACCAGCCTTCAGCCCCCGCTGCGCTGTTGTGCAGCGTGCCAGCCCGCCACCCGCCCCGAGGTGAAAGCCCACGCCAGGTGCAGGCCGTGGCCGCGCAGCAGCAAGCCACCCTGCCCCATGCAACCGACCGCGTACAAGCCAGGCACAACCTGCCCCTGCAGGTTCAACACGCGGCACTGCGCGTCGACCTTCACGGCGCCCTCGGTGGTGGTCAGCATCGCATGCACCGGCCCCAGCGCCACCCACGGCCCGCCGTCGTCACCGTCATCGCCCAGGCTCTGACCCACAGCCAGACGCAGCGCCGCGTCGGACGGCATGCCAAGCGCTTGGGCCAGGCCCGCCAGGTCTGCGGCGTAGTGAACAATATCGGGCCGCCCGCGCTCGTAGTCGCCGAGGTAGGCATACGCGATGCCGGGCGCTGTAGAAATAAAGTACGGCTGCGCCCTGAACTGATCCGCCGCGCTGGCCCGCATCACGATGTAGCCGGCGCGCTCCGCCGTCAGCGCAATCGAGACGGCCGGACGCGTTGAATCCAGAGCCACACCGGCCTTGTCAACCAGCACCGCGCCGCATTTAAAAAGCGCATCTGAGGGCGACATGTTGGCGATCAGCAAGGACTTCACCAGCGGCTGCAGCATCCAGGCCGGGGCATGCATGAAAACCTTGGCGCTGAGCCAGGCCAGCCAGGGCCAGGAGGGCATCACGTCGTTCAGTCCGCGGTGCTGGCTGCGCGAAAATCGCAGCTGCGGCCCAAAGATTTTGTCCATGTGCACCGGCACAGCGCCAGCATCCTGCGCCAGCCGAAAGCCGTCACCCAGGTTGCCCGCATTGATCGGGGTGGCGCGGGCCGCCGGCGTTGGCAAATGGGCATGGCGCATGAGCGCATTGCCACTGAAGTCGCCACTGGCCAGCACCACGCCACCGCGGGCCATGGCCTGGCAGACGCTACCGCCATGCAGGTACTCGACGCCCAGGGCTGCGCCCTGCGCGTTCAGCAGCAGGCGCTGCACGGTCACGCCGGTCTGCACCTGCGCCGCATGCCGCTGGCAGGTGCGCAGCAAGCGCGCAATTATCGCGCCCGGCCCCGGAATGGTGTTGTGCATGCGCGGCGTGCGGTGCGGCGGTTCGGCATAGGGGCCGGCAAAAGCTACGCCTTGCGACGCCAGCCAATCCACGGTGATGCCGGCCTGCTCGGCCAGCATGCGCCGAAGCGGCGCGTTGTCATGCGCCAGCAAATCGGCGGTGAAGGCGTTCATGTCTTCGACAAAGGCGTCGAAGTCGTCTGAAATTCCGGCCTGGCGCTGCAAGCGGGTGCGCGCCGCTGATATGGAGCCCACCGCCATCGCGGTGGTGCCACCGACCCGCTCGCCGCGTTCGAGCACCAGCACGCGCGCGCCGGCCTGCGCTGCGCTGGCAGCCGCAGCCAGCCCGGAGCCGCCAGCCCCGATCACGATCACATCAAATTCAACGCGGGAAGCAGGTGGCGCTGGGCGGTCAGCCTGCCTCATTCGGGCTGGATACCAGAGTCTTTGATGATCTTGGCCGAACGCGCCATGTCCAGCGCGATGAAACGGGCGAAGTCATCGGGCGAGCTGCCCACCGGCTGGATGCCGTTTTGCATCATCTTGTCCCGGGTTTCTTTTTCGGCCAGCGATTTAGAGACGGCTTCAAAAATTTTCTGGATCACCTCACGGGGTGTTCCGGCTGGCGCCAGCAAGCCGGTCCAGGACGAGTACTCAAAGCCGGCCACACCGGCCTCGGCCAGGGTCGGCAAATCCGGAGAAAAAGGTGAGCGTCCGGCCGTGCTGCTGGCCAGCGCCCTGAGCTTGCCGCTCTTGACGTAGGGCAAGATGTTGGTCGGTGTGCTGAAAGCCACCTGCGTATCGCCGGCCAGCAAGGCTGCGGCAGCGGGCGCCGCTCCCCGGTAGGGAATGTGGGCGATCTGGGTGCCGGTAGCGGCCTTGAACAGCTCGCCCATCAGGTGCTGGGGGCCGCCCGCGCCAGACGTTCCGTAGTTGAACTTGGTCGGGTTGGCCTTGAGCAAAGCCACCAGTTCCTTGATGTTGTTGGCCGGTACCGAGGCCTGAACGGCGATCAGCATCGGCTGGTCCATGACCATCGATATCGGGGCGAAGTCTTTGGCCGTATCAAAGCTGATCGACTTGATCAAGCTGGGATTGGCCGTGTGGGCAGGCGCGGCCATCAGCAAGGTGTAACCGTCGGGCGCGGCGCGGGCGACGAATTCGGTGCCAATGGTGGCATTGCCGCCACCCTTGTTGTCCACCAGCACGCGTTGCCCCAGATGAGTCTCCAGCCGCTCGGCCATGATGCGGGCCGTCACGTCCACCGGGCCGCCGGCGGCATAGGGCACCACGATCCTGATCGGCTTGGCGGGATAGCCCGACTGCGCCCAGGCGGCAGCGCCGGAAAAAGCCAGCGTGCAAGCCAGCAAGGAAGCAAATGAGCGGCGATGAAGTTTTGTCATGGGAGTTTTCCTGCGATGGGTTTGGGGAGTTCACGGGCGCCAAGGTGTACGTTGGCAGTTCCGGCGAGATGAAAGGTTTGGCTAGAAGGGGCAGCGTGCGAGGTGCGGACCTTTGCGTTTCGGAGCGCCTGGAGCGCTTAGAGCGCCAAGCCGGCCAACAAGCCAACGGCCTGCAAGGACTGCCGGATCTCCCGCTTTTTGGCGTCATTGACATTCACGCCAGGCGGGCGCACCCACGATGAACTGAACTGCCCCAACTGAACCAAGGCCTCCTTGGTGGCGCCGAAAGGACAGGTCGGCGTCCAGTGCATGTGGTATTCAAAAATCGAGCGCATCAGGGGCACGGCAAACTGCCGGTTGATGTCCTTGGCCTTTTGCGCCGAGCCCTCGGTGGCTTCGTAGACCAGATCGGACCACTGCTGGGTGCCAACCACGCTGATGCCGATCAGGGCACCGGGCGCGTCATGCAAGAGCATGCCCAGCAGGGACGGTGAGTCAGCTGCCGGCAGCAGCGCGACGTGCCTGGCCAGACGGTCATGCCACTGGGCGTACTTGGCGGGTGTTCCGGCCGAGGCCTTGATGGCCACCACCTGGTCGAGCGCGCACAGTTGCTCGAGCACGTCCAGCGAATAAGAGCAACCGGCCGCCTCAGGGTACTGAAAAACGATCATCGGCAAGCTGACCTCTTTTTCAAGCCGCTGAAACACGGGCAACACGCTGTCCGCATGGTGCGCCAGGTGGCGGTAAACGCGCACGTCAAAGGGGGGCACCACCAGCAGCATGTCGGCGCCCGCTTCCTTGGCCATGAGCGCCTCCCGGATCAGACCGTCGACGCTGTGCGACTCGACGCCAGCGATCAAGTGCAGTGGTGCAGGCAAATGGGCCCGGGTAGTGGCAACAATCTGCTGACGCTCACTGCTGCTCAGGGCCAGCACCTCACCCGCATGTCCATTAACGGCCAGGCCAAACAGACCGCTGGCACTGGCCACTTGCCGGATGTGATGGGCCAGTGCGTCATGGTCCACGCTCTGATCGTCCTTGAACGGCGTTAGCGTGGCGGGTATCAGGCCTCGAATCTTCATACGCAGTTGTCCAGTTGTCCTTAACCAAAATAGCGACGAGCCAGGCGCACGCGCCGGCAGAGTCTATGCGTGCATGGGCGAATTGGAAAGACCCCTAGAATCCGAACACTCATGAACGAAATTCACTAATTTATGGATGATCTCAACGGCATGCGGGTCTTCGCCCAAGTCGCGGAGCTGCGCAGCTTCACGGCCGCGGCCCACCGGCTCGGGCTGACAGCGTCGGCCGTGAGCAAGGCGGTCGCCCGGCTGGAGCAGGAGTACGGTGTGCGCCTGCTGAACCGAACCACCCGCAGCGTGGGCCTGACCAACGACGGGCGCGACTTTTATGAGCGCTGCCGCCACCTGTTGATTGATCTGGAAGAAGCCGAGCACCAGCTGACCCAGGCCACGCAGGGACCGCGAGGCCGGCTGCGGGTCCAAATGCCCACCGCATTTGGCAAAAATGTGGTTCTGCCCGTGCTGGCCCGCCTACTCAAGGAAATGCCGGACCTGACCATTGATGTGGAACTCGGCGGGCGTGCCGTCGACCCGGCCGAGGAAGGGCTGGACGCCGTGGTGCGTTTTGGCGAACTGCCCGGCTCCGGCCTGGTGGCCAGCCGCCTGTGTGAAGTGAGCTTTGTGGCGTGCGCGTCACCGCAGTACCTGGCACTGCACGGCGAACCGGCCACCCCTGAGGACCTGGGCAAGCACCAGTGCCTGGGTTACGCCACGCCCTGGCGGGACCACTACAGGGAGTGGCCTTTTGCTTTTGGGGGCAAGCAATTTACCCGCACGATCTCGGGTCAGCTCAACGTCAACCATGCCGAAGCACTGCTCGCGGCGGCCATTGCCGGATCAGGTATCACGATGCTGGCGTCGTTTGTTGTTCACGACGCCGTCAGGTCGGGACAGTTGCAAATCATCCTGCGCGACTACCTCGCCCCGCGCGTGCCGGTGTCCATCGTTTACCTGCCGGGCAAACAACGTTCACCGCGGGTACGGTGGTTTGTGGACGCCATCAAGAGCTGCCTGCCCTCACCCATTGTTTGGGAGTCCATTCTTCACGATGATTCAGGGCAGGCCATGACAATTACTGACTCAAATTCATAAGTAAAAGTCGAGAAAAAACTTGGCGCGCTTTAAAGCAGGGCTCTAAACTCGGCCGGACCGTCCCGGCGCACCCGCCGGCCAACCAGTGATCTGTCTTCCCAACGCCCCACACACCATGCGCATCACCGGCCTGATTCCCGCCACCGTCACTCCGTTCACAGACACTGGCGCCATTGATTTCAACGAACTCACCCGCCACCTGCAGGAAGTGGCCAGCGCCACCGGGCTTTACGGCATTGCCGTCAACGGCCATGCGGGGGAAATTCTGGCCATGACGAGCAAGGAAAGACAAGCTGTGGTTGCCCACGCCCGCCGGGTGCTGCCGCCGCAGCTCAAGCTGATTGCGGGCATTGAAAGCCACTCGATAGATGAGCTGATCACCGAAGGCCTGAACGCCAAAGCCGCCGGCGCGGACATGCTGCTGGTGCTGCCGCCCTTTGATGTCAGGCCTTACCGCATGCTGGCCCACGACCCGGCGTCGGTCTACCAGGTGTTCAAGCGGCTCAATGACGAGGTGGACCTGCCGATGATCATCTTTCAATACGGCGAGTCCTCGGGCGTGGCTTACTCCGTGCCGGCTCTGGCAGCTATTGCCGACCTGCCGCACGTGGTCGGCATCAAGGCGGGCTGCACCTCGCCCACCACCTTTTCGGAAATCATGAACGCGGTCGGCGACAAGCTGTCGGTCCTGGCCGCGTCAGACGCGCCAGCTCTCCTGGGCATGCTGCTGCTCAAGGCGCCCGGCGCGCTGATCGGCATCAGCGTGATCGGCACCCAGCGCTGGTCAGATCTGGTGCGCGAGGCAACCGAGGGCTCAGCGCAAGTTGCTCAGGCCATCCACAACGAATTTGCGCTGCCCATCATGGACGCCGTCTTCGAAAACCAGTTACACAAGACTTTCACCAGCTACTTTGCAGCAACCAAAGAGGCGCTGCACCAAATGGGTCAGCTCAAGTCGGCCCGCGTGCGCGCGCCGCTGGTGGTGCCAGATGCCAAGAAAAAGGCCGAGATCGCAGCCTGCCTGGCGCAGCTGGGTCTGACGCCGGCTGGGAAGTAAACCATCGGCTGCGCCCTTGGCGCGCTGACGCGTGAAGGCAAGGCCGAACCACCGTGGCGGCCAGGCCGGACCCTGCCCCAGAACGCCGGCGGGGCGCATGAGCTGCCGCTTTTTAAATCTGACGCAGTAACTCGCACAGCGCGTTGTAGTTCACCGGCTTGACCAGGTGGTGGTCAAAGCCGGCAGCCAGCGAACGCGCCCGGTCGCTGGCCTGACCGTAGCCGGTCAGGGCGATCAGAACAACGCACTGATGGTCCGGCCGGCTGCGCAAGCGCTGGGCCAGCTCGGTGCCATCCATGTCCGGCAAGCCGATGTCCAGAATAAAAACGTCGGGGCGGTGGGCTGGACTAAGGTCCAGCGTGGACTGGCCGTCAAAGCTCACCGAGACATGGTGGCCATCCATTTCCAGCAGCGTGGCCAGCGTCTGGGCGGCATCTACGTTGTCGTCAACCACATGGATGCGCAGCGTCTTGGGTTGCAACACAGTTCGCGAAGACGCGACTACGGCGGGTGCATCCTCGGCCAGAAGGCAAGGCAGCCGAGCCGTGAAGGTCGAGCCACGCTCTGCACCGTCGCTGTGGGCCTGCACGCTGCCGCCGTGCTGCTCGAGCAGGCTGCGCACCAGGGCCAGCCCGAGACCCAGGCCGCCATGACGGCGGTCGGAGCTGCGCTCTCCCTGGGTGAACAAATCAAATATGTCGGGCAACAGCTCACTGGAAATACCGCTGCCGTTGTCGCTCACCGTCAAGATCAGCTGCTGCTGGCTGACGGCAACCGACAGTGCAATCGCACCGCCATCGGGCGTGTATTTGGCCGCGTTGTGCAGCAAGTTGCTCACCACCTGGACCAGCCGCGCGTGGTCCCCGCGCACAGGCAGGGCTCCGGGGGCCAGCGCCAGCGACAACTGCTGGCGCCGCTCATCGACAATCGGTCTGACCTGGTCTACAGCGACAGCGACTACCGCCGAAAAATCCACCAACTCCTGCCGCAAGGTCACCAGGCCGCGGGTGACGCGCGAGACATCGAGCAAGTCATCAATGATGCGGGTCATGTGGGTGGCCTGCTGGGCAATGATCACGCCCGTGCGTTCGATCCGGGGGTCGCCAACGGACACCCGCTTGAGCATCTCGGCGCCGGTCATGATGGGCGCTAGCGGGTTGCGCAGTTCGTGGGCCAACATGGCCAGAAATTCGTCCTTGCGTCTGTCGGCCAGCTTGAGCATGTCAGCCAGTGCCTTGAGCTTGTGGTCCTCGCGCAGCAAAGCTTGATGCTGCTCGGACAAACGGTCCAGCATCTGGTTGATCGACACGGCCACAGCGGCGACTTCGTCCGAGCCGCTCACCCCGACCCGCTCTTGCGTCAGGCCGTCGCGCGTGAGTTGGCGCGAAAACAGATCAAGCCGGCGCAGGTCGCGCGTCAGCGCGGCCGCCACCTTCACCCCCGCCAGCACCACGGCCACAAATATCACCAGAGCAATCAGCAGGATCAGACCGTACTGGGGAGCCAGAGGAAAACCAGAGCCAGCCAGCGAGGGGACGCCGTCAACGCGGAAACCCACCGAGTCAAAGACCGGAGGCACAGGCACGGGCGTGCTCTGACCCGGGTCGGCCGAACCCCAACGCAAACGCAGCGTACCCGGTGCACGCAAATCATCCAGGGACACTTTGTAAAGTAAGGCCCCTTCGGGCGTCCGGGTACGCGGGTACAGCAGCGGCGCCATGGCCACCAACTCATGCAAGGGGCCTGCTGAAAAGATCTGCGCCTGCGCTGTGTGGCTGCCAATATTTTTGACCAGCCAGCGGCGCTGCTCGTCCGAAAAAACGCCGTTGTTGCTGGCGATTTCGACGCCCTCAAAATCGGCAAAAAGCACCTGCACCGCAATGCCGTTGACCTGGCGAATACCGGCCAGAAAAGGCTGCAGATAAGTCTCTCGACCGGCACTGTCGACCAGTCCTGTCGCCAAAATCGTGCTGCTGGCGACTTCCGTCATGCGCTCGGCCAGCGCGCTTAGATTGGCGCCTATCGTCTGGGCATGAAATTGCCGCTCGCGCAAATCAAGTTCCCGCAGTGCCTGCTGGTTATGCCGACTTAGCAGCCACCAAGAGGCAAACGAGGTCAGCAGCAAGGCCGCAGCGGCCAGCACGGCTGCCGCCAACGCGAACCGACTCGACAGACTGCCGGGCAAGCGAGGGATAGGTGTTAACGGCATGGGTCAAGCCACCGGAACCAGCGCGCCGTCGGTTCGGTAGCGCGCCATCAGCAGTTGACCTTCACCCAGCGCCTCGTGCCGGTCCGCAGAAAAAGCCGGTGCGTACTGCCGCACCAGCCCCGCATGACTCGGCAGTCGCTCCAGCGCGTCACGCACCGCGCTGCGTGCGGTAGAGCCTGCCGTACGGACGGCCAGGGCCAGCAAATGCACGGCATCGTAGGCATGAGCCACCCCCACCGGGCTTTCGATGTGTTCAATCCGGCGAATATTGAATTGAGCGGCGACTGCCATGAAGCGGGCCAGGGCCTCCGGGCTGCTTTTGAAAAAGCTGAAAGTCTGCACCACCGTGAAATCGACTTCGTCCAGCGCTGGCCCCGCTGCGGCCACAAATCGCCCGCCCGTCACGCCCCAGTGGCTGATGATGGGAAGCCGGCGGCTCTTGGGCAGCAGCGCCATTTCGCGCACCAACACAGCCGCCTCGTCATCATTGGCCACCAAGACCACGGCCTGGGCACCGGCCTCGAGCAGCTTGAGGTAGCGATCCCGCAGCGACGGCTCCTGCCAGTTGTACCAGGCCGTCTTGACGATGCTCGGCGATTTTTCCGCAGCCACGTATTTTTGGGCGGCAGCAAAATTGCTGCGACCCCACGAGGTGTTGGTGAGCAACAAGCCGACTTTCAACAGCCCGGCTTTGCGGGCAGTTGACAGCATGAAGGGCATGGCCAGGCTGTCGCGTAGCGACAGCCTGAACACATAGTTGGGCCTGGCGCCGTTGTCGACGATGCCATCGGCCGACGACCAGACCGCCATGAAGGGCAGCTTGGCCGCCTTGATGGCTGGCAACTCTTCAATTACCACCGGGCTAAAGCGCCCGCCAAGGACCGCCACCAGCTCGGGCATGGCGGCAAACTCCTGGATATTGCGAATGCCACGGGCAGGAATCGAGCGGTGGTCCCGCGTCACCAGATCAAGCGGGCGCCCGCCCAGCACGCCGCCGGCCCGGTTGATCTCGGCCATGGCGATGCGCGCGCCCAACTCCACGGCCTGCGCCGATGTGCTGTTGAGCAAACCAAACTCGCCGTCGATGCCAATGAACACCGGTGCGCCCCCTGCCGCCCGGGCCGAGGTAACAGGCCAGGCCAGCGCCGACAAGCCCGCCATGGCGGCTCGCCTGGACATCTGGCATGCGTCTGAGGGTGAGGACATGGGTCTGAGGCGCCGAATTGATCAGGAAGTGAGACTAAAACAGGAGCGCAAGCTGTTGACGAAGCTCGAAATAAGAGAAAGAGATGCAACAAAAAAAACTGGCGCAGGGCCCGGGGAAATTCACACCCGTCGCCCCCATGGCGAGCTTGGCAGTTTAGCCCCGGGGCCGCACATGAAACAGTAACAAAGGGTTACGCGGCGGCGCAAAAAACCAACAGTCGGACCGCAGCCTGCATCGCGCTGGCGCAGAAAAATGCGCTCTCGGATCAGCTCTCGCCCGCGTTCCGGGCGCGCTGCTGGCGCCTGCGCTTGCTCTTGTTTTTGGCCGGCGTCGTGGCCGAGTCGTCCATGGGCGTACGGGCTGGCCGAGCCTGGAATTTTTTGGCCTGGCTGCGTTTTCGCAGGTGAACAAACAGCCGCCCGAGCCCGAAGCTCACGGCGCAACTGGCTACCAAAATCAATATCGCGGGAGCGTCCATGGCGCGGTCCTAATCGGTCAAAAAAAGTGCCTGCAGATCGTTGAGAAAATCAAGGCCGCGCGCAGTCGGCCTGACCTGCACCAGGTCGCGCTCGATTAGGCCCTTGCTCTCGGCTTCGGCCAGTCCGGCCTGCAGGACCGACAGCGGCAAGCCGCATCGCTCGGTAAAGTCAGTCAACTTGAAGCCGTCAGACAAGCGCAGCGCATTGAGCATGAATTCAAAGGGCAGGTCGGCGCGGCTGATCTCTGTGTCCTGCGTGACGGCCGTACCGGCCAGCGCCCGCTCCATGTACAGCTTGGGCTCCCGCACCCGGACCTGACGCACCACGCGGTGCGCAAAGCTCAGCTTGCTGTGTGCCCCCGCACCAATGCCGAGGTAGTCACCGAACTGCCAGTAATTAAGGTTATGAAAGCAGCGGTGGCCGGCCTGGGCGTACGCCGACACCTCGTAACGCTGCAAACCCGCCTGCAACGACAACTCGGTAATCCGGTCGAGCATGTCGTAGGCCAGGTCTTCTTCAGGGATGGCAGGCGGAAATTTGGCAAAAAAGGTGTTGGGCTCGATCGTCAGGTGGTAGATCGACAGATGGGGCGGACGCAGCGCCAGCGCCTGGCGCAGGTCCTGCTCAAGCTCGGCCAGCGTCTGGCCCGGCAAGGCGTACATGAGGTCCAGGTTGAAGGTCTCAAAAGACTGCGCAGCCTCTTCGACGGCGGCCAGGGCCTGCGCCCGGTCGTGCACGCGGCCCAGAGCGCGCAGGTGCTCATCGTTAAAACTCTGTACGCCAATGGACAGACGGGTCACGCCGGCGCTTCGAAAGGCCCGAAAGCGGTCTTTCTCGAAGGTGCCGGGGTTCGCTTCGAGGGTGATTTCGCAATCGGCTTCCAGCCGAAGGCGGGCCCGGATGTCGCTGAGCAAGCGATCAATGGCCGCCGGCGAAAACAAGCTGGGCGTACCCCCGCCTATAAAAATGCTGTGCACCGTGCGGCCCCAGATCAGCGGCAGTGCGGCTTCCAGGTCGGCCATCAGCGCGTCCAGGTAGCGCTGCTCGGGCATGGCGCCGCTGCCCACCTCGTGCGAATTGAAGTCGCAATACGGGCACTTTTTCAGGCACCACGGCAGATGAATGTAGAGCGACAGCGGCGGCAAGGCGGCCAGGCGCAAGGTACCGTCACGCATGTAGTGCTGAATGTCTTTCCTGTCGAGCACACCATGGCTTCAGGCAGGCTCACAACCAGCGTTCGCGCATCAGCGCGACCATCTGCCGCGCCGCCTGGCCGCGGTGGCTGTTGGCGTTTTTGACGTCAGTGGGCAGTTGCGCAAAGGTTTTGCCAAAGGCCGGGATGAACATCACCGGATCGAAGCCAAAGCCCTGGTTGCCCACGGGTTCCCGGGTAATTTCGCCGCTGACGCGGCCGACCGCAATCAGCGGCTCGGGGTCTTCGGCACTGCGCACGGCCACCAGCGTGCTGACGAGCGCGGCGCGGCGGTCAGTGATGTTGGCCATTTGCTCGAGCAGGGCGCGCACGTTGTTGTCGTCGCCCTTGGCGTAGCCAAATTGCGTGGCATAAAAAGCGGTGTCCACACCGGGCAGGCCACCAAAGGCATGAACGCACAGGCCGGCGTCATCGGCCAGCGCGGGCAAGCCGCTGTGGCTGGCGGCGTGACGGGCCTTGGCCAGGGCGTTCTCGACAAAAGTGTGAAAAGGCTCTTCGGCCTCGCCGATCCCAAGGTCGGCCTGCCGCACCAGCGTCATGTGCAAGTCCGACAGCATGGCCTGCAGCTCGGCCAGCTTGCCCTGATTGTTGGAGGCCAGAACAATTTTCATCAGTTTCGGCCCCGCGTCAAGCTGGCAGCGCCGTCGCCAGGGCTTGCTGCTGCAGCACGATCAATTCGCCAATCCCCTGCTCGGCCAGCGCCAGCAGGGCGTCCATTTCCTTGCGGGTGAAAGCCACGCCTTCGGCGGTGCCCTGCACTTCCACGAAGTGCCCGGCACCGGTCATGACGACGTTCATGTCGGTGTCGCAACCCGCGTCTTCGGTGTATTCCAGATCCAGCAAGGCCGTGCCTTTGACCAGCCCCACCGAAATGGCGGCCACCGGGCCTACCACGGGCGACTCCGTGAGCTTGCCCGAGGCGATCAGCTGGTTGACTGCATCTTGCGCCGCCACAAAGGCGCCCGTGATGGCTGCGGTGCGGGTGCCGCCATCGGCTTGCAGGACGTCGCAGTCAAGGTGGATGGTGCGCTCACCCAGCTTCTTGAGATCGAAGACCGCGCGCATCGAACGCCCAATCAGGCGCTGAATCTCCTGTGTGCGCCCGCTCTGCTTGCCGCGCGCTGCCTCGCGGTCGCTGCGGGTGTGCGTGGCGCGGGGCAACATGCCGTATTCGGCGGTGACCCAGCCTTCGCCGCTGCCTTTTTTGTGGCCTGGCACTTTTTCTTCCACCGAGGCCGTGCACAGGACCTTGGTGTTGCCAAACTCGATCAGCACCGATCCCTCGGCATGGATGGTGTAGCCGCGGGTGATGCGCACGGGTCGCAGCTGGTGGGCAAGGCGGTTGGCGGAGCGAACAAAAGCGGTCATCGAATCAACTTTCAAAGGGAGGGCAAAGCCAGGCTGCGGTCAACGCTGCGCAGAAGAGAAGTCTGCAGGCAGATGGAGGTCACCCGGCCGTCTGTCAAGTGGCAAAGCAGGCAATGGTAAGGGCAAACCGCAGCCACCCCGCTGCGGCACCAACGTCGGCAACGCTCGGCCAGGGCTGTGTGGCAGCCAAGTAAACTAGTGCTCTGCCAAGTAGCGCACACTGCGCCCTGGCCGGCCGGAGGGCACGCCGTCCTGGCAACCTTTTCCCTGGTCCTCCCAACCCGAGCAAATCACACCATGGCAGTTTTCAGTATGACCGGCTACGCGACGGTCCAGTCGAACACAGCGCAGGGCGCCGAGCAGCCCGAGCTGAGCGCCCAAACCAGTGCCCGCCTGGGGGTCGAGATCCGCTCGGTCAACAGCCGCTTTCTGGACCTGAGCTTTCGCCTGCCGGATGAATTGCGCCAAACCGAGCCGGCCCTGCGGGAACTGCTTACGTCCAAACTCAAGCGCGGCAAGGTCGAAGTGCGGGTCTGGCTGGAGAGCAGTTCGGGCAGTCAGCTGAGCGCGCCGTCGTCCGTCACCTTGCAGCGCCTGAACTCACTCGAAGACACCATCAAGACCTGGCTGCCGCAAGCGGCCGCGCTGAGCGTAGCCGATGTGCTGCGCATCGCCACCAACGAGGACAAAAAACCCGGCGACCACAGCGATGCGCTACTCAAGCTGGCTAAAAAAGCGCTCAAGGATCTGCTGCAGGCACGCGAGCGCGAAGGCGCGCGTCTGGCGCAGATGCTGCTGGAGCGCACCGCACAGCTGCGCCTGCTGTCCGACCAGGCCCTGCCGCTGGTGCCGCTGTTGGTCGCGCAGCAAAAGGCGCGTTTTCTCGAGCGCTGGCAAGAGGCCATGACACTGGCCGACGGCGCCACCCTGCCCGACATCGCGCATGACCGGGCACTGACCGAAGCCACCGCCTTTGCGATCCGCATTGACGTGGCAGAAGAAGTGACCCGGCTGGCCTCTCACCTCGAAGAAATTGACCGGCTGCTCGCTGCCGGTGGCGAAGTAGGCAAGCGGCTGGACTTCCTGATTCAGGAACTGCACCGCGAAGCCAATACCCTGGGCGCCAAGTCCGCCGCACTGGAACTGACCCGTATTTCGGTCGACATGAAGGTGCTGATCGAACAAATTCGCGAGCAAGTGCAAAACATCGAATAAGCCCCGGACCACCGCGCCCGGACCCTGCCATCACAGCCCTTTAGCCCACACCAGCCCCAGCATGGACTATCCCGGAAACCTCTTCGTCGTGGCGGCCCCCAGCGGGGCCGGCAAATCCAGCCTGGTCAAGGCTTTGCTGGAGCTCGACTCGCGCTTGCTGCCGTCTGTTTCGCACACCACCCGCCCGCCCCGCGGCCAGGAAAAGCACGGACGGGAGTATTTCTTTTTGTCTAACGACGAATTCGACAGCATGGTCAGGCGCGACGCATTTTTGGAGTGGGCCCATGTGCATGGCCATCGCTACGGGACGTCCAAACAGGCCATTGAGGACCGGGTAGCCGGCGGCGCCGACGTGATCCTGGAGATTGACTTTCAGGGCGCCATCAACATCAAGCGGATTTTTGCCAACGCCGTACTGATCTTCATTTTGCCGCCGAGCTGGGAGGAACTGCGCTCGCGGCTGCAACGGCGCGGCGAGGACAGCGCCGAGGTCATCGAAATTCGCCTGAAGAATGCGGCCATCGAGATGGCCCAGGCCAAGGAATTTGACTTCGTTATAATCAATGAATTGTTCGAGCGTGCGGTTTTTGATCTGAAAACCATTGTTCACGCCCAAAGGCTCAAGTTTTCAGCCCAGCGACGCGCCCGGGCCGACACCTTCAAAGCCCTGAATATTCCCTGAATCACGCCACCGGAGACCCCATCATGGCCCGCATCACCGTCGAAGACTGCCTGGAAAAAATCCCCAACCGCTTCCAGCTGGTGCTGGCGGCTACCTACCGTGCCCGCATGCTCAGCCAGGGTCACGCGGCCAAAATTGAGAGCAAGAACAAGCCCGGCGTGACGGCGCTGCGCGAAATCGCAGAGGGCAAAATCGGCCTGGAAATGCTCAAGAAAGTGCCCGGCTGAAACAGGCAAAACGGCTATGAGCTGACCACCCGGTCTGCCTACTGGCCCCGCAAAAAGCACCGCCTGGCGGTGCTTTTTTTATGGAGCCGCCACCAGACGCAGCCCCGACGCCCCGCCAAAGGCGCTCTGCTTTTCAGGGCCTGCGGCGATCACGATATATTCGAGCTATGAGCGTCCTTCTTTCTCCAGCCACCGGTCGGTCCACGCCCGCTGCTGCCAACGCGGCAGCCGCGAGCTTTGCGGCCCTGATGGCCAAGCTGGACTACCTTAGTGCGTCCGACGTCGAACAAGTCAGACGCGCCTACCGCTTCGCAGACGAGGCGCACCTGGGCCAGTTGCGCAACAGTGGCGAGCCCTACATCACGCACCCGATCGCTGTGGCCCAGCAGTGCGCCGAATGGAAGCTCGACGCGCAGGCCCTGATGGCCGCTTTGCTGCATGACGCCATAGAAGACTGCGGCGTGAGCAAGCCCGACCTGATTGAACGCTTTGGCGCTCCGGTGGCCGATTTGGTTGACGGGCTGACCAAGCTCGAAAAACTCGAGTTCAACACCCGCGAGGAAAACCAGGCCGAATCCTTTCGCAAGATGCTGCTGGCCATGGCGCGCGACGTGCGCGTCATTCTCATCAAGCTGGCTGATCGCACCCACAATATGCGCACGCTGGGCGACGCGCCGCGCGCCAAATGGACGCGCATTTCCAGCGAAACCCTGGATATTTACGCCCCTATTGCGCATCGACTGGGCCTGAACACCACCTACCGCGAGTTGCAGGACCTGTCGTTTCGGCACCTTCACCCCTGGCGCTATGCGACGCTGGCCAAGGCCCTGGCGCGCTCGCGCGGGCGGCGCCGGGACGTGATCAAGCGCGTCAAGGGCGAGGTCGAAGCCGCTTTTGCCACCGCCGGCTTGAAGGTCCATATCGATGGGCGCGAAAAGTCGCTTTATTCCATCTACCGCAAGATGGACAACAAGCACCTGTCCTTCGCCCAGGTCACCGACATTTACGGCTTTCGCGTCATCGTCCACCGGCTGATCGACTGCTACGCGGCCATGGGCGTGTTGCACCAGCTCTACAAGCCGCTGCCCGGCAAGTTCAGGGACTACATCGCCATCCCCAAGATCAACGGCTACCAGTCGCTGCACACCACACTGGTCGGGCCGTTCGGCACCAGTATCGAGTTTCAGATGCGCACCGAGGCCATGCACGTGGTGGCCGAGTCCGGGGTGGCCGCGCATTGGCTCTACAAGGCAGCCGACCCGCAGGGCGACGCCTCGCAGCGCCTGGGCACCCAGTGGCTGCAGTCGCTGCTCGACATTCAGCATGAAACCCGCGACGCCGCCGAGTTCTGGGACCACGTCAAGATCGACCTGTTCCCGGACGCCGTGTATGTCTTTACCCCCAAGAGCCAGATCATGGCCATGCCGCGCGGCGCGACCATCGTCGACTTTGCCTACGCCATTCACAGCGACATTGGTGACCGCACCGTGTCCGCCAAGGTCAATGGAGAGCAGGTTCCGCTGCGCACCGAGTTGCACAACGGTGACGTGATCGAGATCATCACCGCCGCCGCCTCCAGCCCCAACCCGGGCTGGCTGGCCTTTGTTCGCACCGGCCGCGCGCGCTCGAAGATTCGCCACCATCTCAAGACCCGGGCGCTGACCGAGTCGCAAGACCTGGGCGAAAAAATGCTGGCCCAGGCTCTGCGTGCCGAGGGCATTGAGCCGCTGCCCGAGGACAACGAGAAAAACCGGGTGCTGTGGGAAAAAATATTGCGTTTTAGCGGCAACCGCTCGCGGGCCGACCTGCTGACAGATGTCGGGCTGGGCAAGCGCATCGCCAGCATCGTGGCCAAGCGCATGGTCAAACTGCTGGGCGAAGCCGGTATAAAGCCGGACGCCTTGCTGATGAGCCGCGAACGCTACACCGCCCATGAGTCCGTCTCGCAAGGCGCGCTCCTGCTCGACGGCAGCGAAGGCGCGTCGGTTCAGTTTGCCCCTTGCTGCTGCCCGATTCCAGGCGACAGCATCACGGGCTACCTGGGCCGTGGCGAAGGTCTGGTGGTGCACACCGACGACTGCACGGTGGCCAAACGTCTGCTGCACCGCGACAGCGAGCGCTTCATCGCGGTTGACTGGTCAGACGAGCCCGTCCGCCCTTTCGAGACCGGCCTGCTGGTGACGGTGACTAACGGCAAGGGCGTGCTGGCCCGGGTGGCCTCGGCCATGGCCAGCGCCGAAGCCGACATCACGCATGTAAACATGGACCAGGAGTCTGCGCAGGGCGCCATTGACCTGCGCTTTACCATCGCGGTGCATGACCGCGTGCACCTGGCGGCTGTGATGCGAAACGTCAAGCGCACCCCCTCGGTGTTGCGCGTGCAGCGAGCCAAATCGGGACATTGAGCCGGCGGCTAATCGGCCGCCGCGCCGCCGCTAAAAAACAGGGGGCTCGCCCGGTGCCGGGTAGGTGACCCGCAAGACTTCCAGCAGCTGAGGACCGTTGGGCGTGAGCAGCGTCAACTCGTCACCGACACGCGACTTGAGCAAGGTGCGCGCCACGGGCGAGACCCAGCTGATCTGCCCGGCCGCACTGTCCGCCTCGTCAATGCCCAGGATCGTGACGCAGCGCTCGGTCTGGCCGTCGGTCGCATAGCAAACGGTCGCGCCAAAAAATACCTGGTCCCGCCCGTGATGAACCGATGGATCGGTGATCTCAGCAATCTCCAGGCGACGCGTCAAAAAACGGATCAGACGATCAATTTCGCGCAAACGCTTTTTGCCGTAAATGTAGTCGCCGTTTTCAGAGCGGTCCCCGTTGCTGGCTGCCCAATGAACAATATCCACCACTTTGGGGCGCTCGTTATCGATCAGCTCGAGCAGCTGCGCCTTGAGCCGCGCGTAGCCGGCAGGCGTGATGTAGTTCTTGCCACCCGGCGGCAAAGCCGGCAGCGCCAGATCTTCATCATCGGCGTCGGTTTCTTTGGTGAAGGCTTTACTCATGGGCAAAGTGGCATCCGGGGCGACAGGGGGGGCCAAGACCGCGCAACATCCTAAGACGTATGGCGAGCGCGGCGCAAGCTTAGAAACCGTGAAAAACAGCTGGATCAGAAGCGAAAAACCCCTGGAACATTGCTGTTCCAGGGGGAATCGTTTGGTGCGGCTGGCAGGAATTGAACCCACGACCCCTTGGTTCGTAGCCAAGTACTCTATCCAACTGAGCTACAGCCGCTAAGCCTCGAAGTATAGCCCAAATTTAGCGCCATCTTCCGGAAAAAATCCGGCTTGCAGTGGCAGCCTGCGGCTCATGCCTTGAAATTCGCATTCAGGAGTTGGATTGTCAGTTTTTCGTCTGGCGAAAAATCCATAAATTGGCGTTGTATCTGGTGGATGAGCGTCCTATAGTGCCCCGAGCAACGCGCTTGCGGCGGCTAAGACCGGACGGGGCCGAGAAAGAAGGGAAAGGTCAAAAAGGACTTTAAAAAGCGGCCATCGTTTGGCACGCACATTTTTAGATGGGAGACCCATGAACAGCAAGGAACGACAGGAGGTCCGCCAGGAACTTGAAGCGCTGGCGATCGACTATTGGTATGAGGTCGATTTCAACTGGGGCCAGCAAGCACATGCGTTCTACACGGCAGATGCTGAGTTCACCACGAGCCTGAAAACGCGGCGCGGGCACCAGGAGATCCGTGATTTTTACCATGCGCGCCAGGCACGCGGCGCACGCACGTCGCTGCATGTGGTTCAGAATTTCCGAGTTGGCAGCATCGCTGTCCCTCGAGTCGACGTGAACTACATCATGAGCCTGTATGCCGCCGACGGCGAGGGCGTTCAGCCTTCGAAACCCGCCATCATGGTCGCGGACGTGCGCGAAACGCTCGTGAGGCAGCCGGACGGCAGCTGGCTGTACAGCGCACGCACGCTCAAGCCACTGTTTCGCGACGACACACCAACGACTGGCTAGACCAGACCATCAGACCAATCTCATGTTCCTCGACCCCGCGACAACACCTGACCTCAAGCGCACCTTGTTCAACTCGATCGTCGCGCCCCGACCGATCGGCTGGATCAGCACGATCAACAACGCGGGCCAGGTCAATCTGGCGCCTTTCTCGCACTTCAACCTGGTTTCGACCTCGCCACCGGTGGTCATTTTTTCCTGTAACGCGCCACACGACAGGCAAGAAAAAGACACGTTGCGCAACGTCAGGCAGACCGGTGAATTCGTCACCAACCTCGTCACCTGGGATCTGCGTGGCCCCATGAACATGAGCTCATTGAACGCACCTTACGGCACCGATGAATTTGAACTCGCCGGCCTGGAGAAGGCTGCCAGCGTCTTGGTCAGGCCGCCGCGTGTGGCCGCTTCGCCGGCATCGATGGAGTGCAAGCTGTTGCGCATTGTCGAGATCGAGCCTACGGGCCCTGGTGAAACCAAGAGCAGCGTTGTGTTTGGACGCATCATCGGCATTCACCTGGACGAGCATTTTGTCGACCCGGACGGCTCATTTCAGGTGACGTTGACAAAACCATTGACCCGGCTTGATGGGAACAATTACGCCACCATTGGTCCGGTGGACCAGCTGGGCCGCCCCAGCCCCCGCAACGGCTGAGGCGAAGGCCGAGGCATTCCTAAAGCATCAAGTCAACCCGAGCATGAACACTTCAAACAACATGAAAGTACGGGACAGCGCCGCTGTCCATGACCTGGCAGCGCTGCAGATCGTGCGAGGGCAAAATTTTCTCGTTCAATGGCTGGGCAAGGACATCACCAGCGTGACGGCTCGCAGCCACCATGAGATGTTGCTGCTGCTACCGGACGCAGGTGCGCAAGTGCGAATTGGCGGCACAACTCACGAGCTGCCGCCGCGCAGCGTCTGCGTACTCCCGGGCGGTGGCGCTGAAGTGCATCTGAGCGCAGGCAACGGCGCAGCACTGGTCGCGTCGTCCCGGCTGGACCTGCCTGTCAACACCGCCGTCAACCACAGCGCCTACGTCGAGCCGGACCCGCGCATCATTGCCTCAGACCAGGGCTACCGGCGACGACAGGGCGCGGGCGGCGTGCATGTGATCGAGGTCGACAAGATTGCCGCGCCCGCAGACAAACCGCGGCTGAAGATGTTTAAAACCGACACCTTGAGCATCAATTGGGTCGAGTACTTTGAAGCGCGTGACCGCTCGCAGCTCAGCCCGCACAGCCATGGCAGTTTCGAGCAGGGGTCGCTGGCTTTGGCCGGCAATTTCATTCACCACCTGCGCGTGAACTGGGGACCCGACGCCAACGACTGGCGCGACGACCAGCACCTGGCGGCTGGCTCGCCATCCATGATCACGGTGCCCGTGCATCTGATCCACACCACGGAAGGCGTTGGAGGTGGCCGGCATTTGCTGATTGACGTTTTCTCGCCTCCGCGCGAAGACTTCATTGAGCGCGGTTGGGTCGCCAATGCGGGGGACTACACACGCGAGCGCTCTGCGTGACAAGCCATGCAATGCCCTCCCACGCAACGATGGCCACCAGACGGCCAAAGAACAGCTCAAACGCCGGGAAATATCCAGCAGTGATCACCAGCCATCCCGGCCTCCTTTTATTTTCACGCCAACAAAGATGACCATGACACTGAAACGCTTGTCTCCAACCGCCCCGATCCGATGGATGCTGGCCCTTTTGGGTCTCGGTCTGTGGCTGGCACCGGGGGCGTGGAGCGCCTGGGCCCAGTCCTGGCCCAACAAGGTCGTGCGCATCATCGTTCCTTATCCTGCCGGTGGGTCAACCGACGTACTGGCCAGGCTGCTCGCAACCCGTCTGGGGCAGGCGACCGGCCAAGCGTTTGTTGTCGAGAACCGTGCCGGCGCGAACGGCAACCTCGGCGCAGCGGCCGTAGCAGCCGCACCTGCCGATGGCTACACACTGCTGTTCACGACCACCGGGCCACTGGTGTTCAACAAGTACATGTACAAGACCACGCCCTTCGACCCGCTCAAGGATTTCACACCGATCGTCAAGGTCGCCGAAATTCCGCTTCTGATCGCTGCCAGCGCCAGACTGCCCATTCATGACCTTGGCGAGCTGGTCAGCTACGCCAAAGCCAACCCCGGCAAGCTCACGTATTCAACAGCCGGCAATGGATCCATGGGGCACCTGACCGGCCATCTGCTGCAGCGGCAGACCGGAATCAAGCTGGTGCACGTGCCCTACAGCGGGTCTGCGCCGGCACTCAACGACATGCTCGCCGGAGTGGTCGACCTCAGCATCGACCTGGCGCCCACCTACATCCAGCACGTCACCTCCGGCAAGGTACGAGCGCTTGCGGCCACCAGCAGCAAACGAGCCGAGCTCTTGCCGCAAACACAGACCGTTGCTGAACAAGGGGGAAAGGCATTCGAGGCCACTGGCTGGAGCGCCTTCGTCGGGCCGGCGGGCCTGCCCGCAGAAGTCGTGCAGAAGGTCAACAGCATGGTCAATCAGTACCTTGCGAGCGACGACGGCAAACAGGCGCTGCGAGGTCTGGGCATGCAGCCTGCGGGCGGATCACCCAAGGAGCTGGCCGACTACATCGCCAGCCAAACCGTTATCTGGAAACCCGTCGTCGAGGCCGCTGCAGCCAATGAATGACGGCCGCCTCATGCCCGACCCCGTGCGCGTCGACTGCCACGCACATGTCTACGACACCGCGCACCATCCGTTTCACGGCACACGTGGCTTTGACACCGCGCCCAACGAAGTCGGCACCGCAGATCAGTTTTACTGTGTTCTGAAGGCGCACGGTTTCACGCACGGCCTGCTGGTCAACCCGCTGGGCGGCTACGGCACCAACAATACCTGCTTGCTCGAAGTGCTGGAGCGCTTTGGAGGCACCTATCGTGGGGTCGCCTTGATCGCTGATGGCACGCCGGAGGCCGAGTTCGACCGCATGGCACGAGCCGGCGTCATTGGCTTGCGCTTTAACCTGAACTTTCCATCCAGCCCAACGCTTTACTCTGAAGGGGCGCAACGCTCGTTGGCCATCGCGCGCGAGCTGGGCTGGTTTGCGCAGGTGCACTATGAAGGTCAGACCCTCATCAATGCCCTGCCCGTGCTTCGCAAGTGCGGCCTGCCCATCGTGATAGACCACTGTGGACGTCCCGACCCCGCGCTGGGCATTGAACAGAGTGGCTTTCGTGAGCTGCTCGCCCTGGGGCGCGAAGGTCAGGCCATCATCAAGCTCTCCGGGGCATTTCGCTACCCGGGCAGCCGCTTTCCCTACACCGAGTCAGACCCGTACGTCGCAGCGCTGATCGAGGCGTTCACCCTGGACCGATGCGTCTGGGGTTCCGACTGGCCCTACCTGCGCGCCAAAGAGCGCGTCGACCATGCGACGTTGTTGGCGGCCTTCGAACGCTGGGTACCCGATCCAGACGATCGACTCAAGGTTCTATCGCACAACCCCATGCGACTGTTCGGTTTTACAGCGCAACACCCACGTTGATCCACTGGAGCACCTGATGCAAAAAATTCTCGACATCTTTCGCAAGACCATGACCATGGCGATTGCTGCCAGCGCGTGCGCCACGGGCCTGACTCTGGCGGCCGGCCCTTTTCCGGACAAGCCAATACGGGTCATCGTCCCTTATGCCGTTGGCGGTGCAGACACCTTCATCCGACCCCTGCAGCCCACGCTCAAGCGCGATCACGGCATTGATCTGGTCATAGAAACCGTCACCGGCGCGGGAGGCACGGTCGGTGCCAATCAGGTCAAACGCGCCAGCGCCGATGGCTATACGCTGCTTTTTGCCGGCAGCGGCGCCCTGACCATTGCCCCGGTCCTTCAAGGCATCAACCTGTCGATCAACGACTTTGAGCCGATCACCAACTTGGTGTCCATACCCTACATCGTTGCAGTACGCAAAGAATCGCCCCTGCAAAGCGCAGCGGCATTCATTGACTACGCCAAGCGCAACCCCGATCTGATCACTTATGGCTCACCGGGAACAGGCAGCGCGCCGCATCTGGCTCTGGCGGCCACTGCCGAAAAACTCGGCACCGGCCTGACGCACATCCCCTTCAGCGGGATTTCCACTGCCGTGCAAGCCCTGCTCGGCGGCCACATCACGGCCGTGGTGGGCGCACCCAGCGTGGTCATGCCGCAGGTCCGCGCCGGCCGCCTGAGCGCACTGGCCATCACCAGCAAAGACCGATCCGCGCTGAGCCCGGAAATTCCCACTCTGGCAGAAGCCGGCGTTGCCGTCGACGTCACCACCCATTTTGGCTTTTTCGCCCCCAAAGGCACGCCCGATGTGGTGATCCAAAAACTGATCGTGGCCATTCGCGATGCAGCGCGCGACCAGGCCTTTATCAAGACCATGGAGACCATGCAAAACCGCATTGAACTGCTGCCCGGCGCCGCCTTTACCAAAGCCCTCGAACAAGAAGCCGCAGGCTTTGCGCCCATCGTCGCAAAGTTACCCAAGCAATGACCCCCATCGCGCAATCCCCGGCGCCACGGGTTGATGCACACGCCCACCTCTACACCCTGGACATGCCCCTGGCGGGAACCGCCTGGCACCGCCCGCCCACTGACGCCAACGTGGACAGCTACCTTCAGATGCTTGACGAGCACAGCGTGCAGTACGCGGTCCTGGCCGCGGCAAGCCTGTATGGCGACTACAACGACTACCAGATCGACGCCTGCCGCAAACATCAGCGCCTGCGGACCACCGTCATCGTGCGCCCCGATGTCGAACGCTATGTGCTGGAAAAAATGAAGGACGATGGTGTTGTCGGTATCCGCCTGCAATGGCGCAGGGTCCAAGACACACCCGATCTGGACTCATTCGAGTACCGCCGGTTGCTGCGACGCGTGCGCGATCTCGATTGGCATGTCCACATCAACGATGATGCATTGCGCTTGGCCCGGCCGATGCAGCAGCTGGAAGCCGCAGGCGTGAAGATCGTGGTTGACCACTTTGGCAATCCAGCCAACGGCATCGACTGCGAAGGATTTCAAAGCGTCCTGCGCGCCATCGAACGCGGGCGAACATGGGTGAAACTGTCCGCCGGCTTTCGCCAGACATCAGCCCAGGCCCCGACAGCGCATGCCCAGGCGCTGCTCAAAACCGGTGGCCCTGAACGCCTGTTCTGGGGCAGCGACTGGCCTTTTGCAGCCTATGAATCCAGCATCACCTACCAAAAAACCGTCGACGATTTCGCCAGATGGATCCCCGACCCGGCGATACGCCAGCGCATCCACGACAACGCCTACACATTCTATTTTTCCTGAAGCCAGCTCAAGCGCGCTGCAGAGGGCCACAGGGCCGCGACACAAGGCCAGAAACAACAAAGCCCACTCGGTTAAAAGTGGGCCAAGTCATTGAGTGAAATGGTAGGGCGTCACGGACTTGAACCGTGGACCAAAGGATTATGAGTCCTCTGCTCTAACCAACTGAGCTAACGCCCCGAACCAGCGGGAATTGTAATGCGCTCGCCATGCACAAC
>CAIMVC010000089.1 GCA_903844825.1 uncultured Burkholderiales bacterium
ATGCGGGCACGATTCAGTCGCTTTATCCGCAGGTGAGCGACAAATTGCAAGCCGTTGAGGGGGAGGCGAACGATGCTGAGATTCAGGCGATCCGCAAGAACCTGAATGATCTTCTTGACTTGGCAAAAACTGGCACCACCGAGGGCTTGCCTCCCCAGTCGGACAAATTGAAGTCCAGCTTCGTCAAAGTCTACTTAAAGCGGGGGTGACGGGCTGCGCTGGACCCCTTTTGATTTGGCAGGAGCTGCTCCGCTCCCCCGGGGTGAGGCGGGGTGTCGGCTAGGTTTAGACGGGATCGGGCGAATCAGGCGGGTTGGAGGAGAGGAAGCAAAGTTTGGTAACCCCTCTGTAACCTGCGGCTGACGCAAAGGGGTCGGAACCCGTTACCATCCGGGATGTAACAAAATTACAGCGATTCAAGCCATCGCTCCAGTGCCCAGCCTTACCGTCAGCGCCACGAGCCGCGCCCGCTCCAAACTTGAACCCATGAACCTGCACCCCCAAATCCAGAAAATCACCGCCGGCATCATTGAACGAAGTCGCCCTGGCCGCAGCGCTTACCTGACCCGGCTGGCGGCTGCTTCCACCCGCGAGGCCAACCCCGACCGGATGGGCTGCGCCAACCTGGCGCATGCGGTGGCCGGCATGCCCCTGGATGACCGTTTCAAGGTGGTCACCGAAAAGGCGCCCAACATTGGCATCGTCAATGCTTACAACGACATGCTATCGGCCCATGTGCCCTTGCATCGCTACCCTGAGCTGATCAAGCAGGAAGCCCGCAGGCTGGGCGCCAGCGCGCAGGTCGCCGGCGGTGTGCCTGCGATGTGCGACGGGGTGACCCAGGGCACGCCGGGCATGGAGCTGAGCCTCTTTAGCCGTGACGTGATTGCCATGTCCACGGCGGTGTCGCTGTCGCACGATATGTTCAACGCAGCGCTCATGCTGGGTGTGTGCGACAAAATCGTGCCGGGCTTGCTGATTGGCGCCTTGCACTTTGGTCACTTGCCGACGGTATTTGTGCCGGCCGGTCCCATGCCGTCGGGGCTGTCAAACAAGGAAAAAGCGGCTGTGCGCGAGAAAGCGGCGCAGGGCCTGGTCGGGCGTGGCGAGCTGCTGGAGGCCGAACTCAAGTCTTACCACAGCCCCGGCACCTGCACCTTTTACGGCACCGCCAACAGCAACCAAATGCTGCTCGAGGCCATGGGCCTGCATGTGCCTGGCACGGCCTTCGTGAGCCCGGGCGGTGAGCTGCGCGATGAACTCACGCGGGAGGCTGCGCGCACTGTGCTGGCCAAGTCCTGCCCGCCCATCGGCGTGATGGTGGATGAACGCGCCATCGTTAACGCCATGGTCGCCTTGCTGGCCACCGGCGGCTCGACCAACCACCTGATCCACTGGGTGGCAGTGGCCAGGTCGGCCGGCATGCTGATCGACTGGAACGACTTTTCGGCCCTGTCCGAGGTGGTGCCCTTGTTGTGTCATGTGTATCCCAATGGCAGCGCCGACGTCAACGAGTTCCAGGCCGATGGCGGCACGGGTTTTGTGATTCGGGAACTGCTCGACGCCGGTCTCATGCACGAGGATGTGCTGACGGTGCGCGCTGGCGGCCTTCGCGAATACACACGCGAGCCGGCGCTGGCAGACGGCCGGCTGGTCTGGAAAGACAGCGGCGCATCGGGCGACCTGAGCGTGCTGCGTCCAGCGTCGGCGCCCTTTAGCGCTACCGGTGGCCTGAAGTTGCTGCAGGGGAACCTGGGGCGCAGCGTCATCAAGGTCTCGGCCGTGCCGGATGATCGCCATGTCATTGAGGCTGCTGCACGCGTGTTTGACTCTCAAGAGGCCCTGCATGAAGCGTTCAATGCCGGTGAGCTCGAGCGTGACGTGATTTGTGTGGTGCGTTGGCAGGGTCCGCAGGCCAACGGCATGCCCGAGTTGCACAAGCTCACGCCGCCCTTGTCGGTCCTGCAGGGCAAGGGCTTCAGGGTGGCGCTGGTGACTGATGGCCGCATGAGTGGTGCGTCGGGCAAGGTGCCGGCCGCCATCCATGTGTCGCCCGAAGCCGCTGCCGGCGGGCCGCTTGCCAAGGTCCGTGATGGCGACATGATTTTGCTCAACAGCCAGACCGGCGAGTTGCGCGTGTTGGTGCCCGAGCCTGAGTGGCAGGCGCGGACGGTGGCCGTGATGCCGCCAGCCTTGCGCGAGCAAAATGCGCTGGGTGTCGGTCGCGAGTTGTTTACTGGAATGCGCCGCAGTGCGCTCACCGCAGAAGAAGGAGCCCCCGCATGGCTGTGAAGCAAACCCTGAGCGGCAAGCTCACCGCCTTGCAGGTGATGCAAGATGCCGCTGTCATACCCGTCATCGTCCTGCACGACGTCAGGCACGCCGTGCCGATGGCGCGGGCGCTGGTGGCTGGGGGCATTCGTATGCTCGAAGTGACTTTGCGTACCCCCCAGGCACTGGCCTGCCTGGAGGCGATTGCACGCGAAGTCCCCGAGGCCGTGGCCGGCGCTGGCACGGTGCGCAGCGCGGCCGACGCCCAGGCCTGCGCGATGGCGGGTGCGCGCTTTGCGGTGAGCCCCGGTTACACCCACGCGCTGGGCCAGGCCTGCCGCGATGCCGGCTTGCCGCTGTTGCCCGGTGTTGCCACTGGCAGCGAGATCATGGCGGCGCAAGAAGACGGTCTGACCGAGCTCAAATTTTTCCCGGCCATGCAGGCGGGGGGCCCGGCCATGCTCAAGGCCTGGAGCGGTCCTTTTGGCGATGTGAAGTTTTGCCCCACGGGCGGGGTCACGCCGGGCAATGCGGCAGAGTTTCTGAGTTTGTCCAATGTGGTCTGCGTCGGAGGCTCGTGGCTCACACCGGCAGATGCGTTGGCCAATGGGGACTGGGCGCGGATCACGGCGTTGGCGCTTGAAGCGAGCCGCTTGGTGCGCTGACGCACACAGGCGGTAGCGCCACTTCTGAATCCGGGTCTGTTTTTGCCTCGACCCCGCTTTGGGCCGGTTTTAAGCGTGGGCTGGGGTAGACAAGTCGCTAAGGGGGAGTCTGAACTTGTCAAAGACCCACTCGGCGTCGCGCACCCGCTGACCCTCCAACACCGCGCGGCGATCCCAGACATCGCTTTCAGCAACTCGCTCGTAGGCCTCGGCGAAACCGGGTTCTTGCGAGACGGCCGCGACAGATTCGGTGACGCGATCTGGCGAGAAGTGCGTAAAAATGGTTCGAAGTTTGTTGTAGGTGAGGTTGGTCGCGAGCGCGGACGGCACGAAATCGCGGTAGTAGTGCTGGATCCGCACCTCGGGCACCACACGCACACGGTGACCCAGTGTCCACAGCCTAAGACAGAGCTCCTGATCCTCCATTCCCCAGTCAACCATCCCTGGGTCGTAACCGCCAAGCGACTGGAAGAGGGTTCGCGGCATCACATGGCAGGCGCCACCCAGCATCGCGACATCGGCTGGATCATGGCTGTCTAGCTGAATTTCACCCAGATCAAGGGCCGGGTTCCGCCACATTGACCCACACGCCAGCGCACCGTCAGGCTCGCCCCAGATGGCTATACCTGGGCCGACTAAGCCCACACCAGGAACCAGTTCTGCCAACAAGGCAGACAGCCAGTCATGCGGAAAAAGCATGTGCGCATCGCAAAATGCCAGCACATCGCCACGGGCCTGTGCAGCGCCTGCATGACGCGCGCCGACCACACCGAGCCGATGTTCGGTGCGCAGCAGCCGGACCAAACCGTCCGGTGGCGCTTTACGCAGAAAATCACTGCTACCGTCGGTCGATCCGTTGTCAACCACAAGAATCTCAAAAGTCTGCTGCGTACTCACCAGCAGGCTCTCGACTGTTTCTTGCAATTTCTGACCTTCGTTAAACGACGGGAGTATGAGGCTGACAAATGGAGATGACGCTCGGGTAGACACCCAACCCCCTAGCAAAAATAAAGAGGCAACTCCCCTTTAGGGGGAACTCAAAGGAGCCCTTGGCTAAAACTTGAGGTTGATGGCCGATTCAAGCCCTTACTTGCGCTGTCCGCCGGGCGACAGCGTTGGCATCCTCGTGGTTGCAACCGGAGGTTGCGCCGAGGCCGCTTGGCCTGCTCCGCCCGCCGGCGCGGCGGGAGTGCCGGCTCCTCCCGGCGACAGCGTTGGCATTCTCGTTGTCGCAACGGGTTGGTTTGTTGGGGCCACCCGGTTGGGTCCGTTGGCCGGCGTGGCGGCAACACTGGCGCGTGCAACGCCGGCGGCAGCGGCAGCCAGCAGTGAGTTTCTTAAGAAATGCCTGCGGCCGTCAAGCCCTTGGTCAGTCTCTTTGGGGGTATCTGCGGACATGATCTTCACCTTCATTGAATATTCAGCCAAGTCTAAACCTTTGAAGAGGGCCAGCGTCGCTAGAGTGATCAAGTCAAACAGGAAAGTGACCGAAAACACCTTCTACATGAAGTGGTGTGTCGGCGTGAGACTCTGGGTTGCGTGTCGCAGCCTTGACTTCTGCATGGACCGCTAAGAGCGAAGCTAAGTGGTTGGTTTTAAAGCGATCAGCTCAATCTTGTAGCCGTCCGGGTCCGTCACAAAGGCGATCACCGTGCTGCCGCCTTTGACCGGGCCAGCTTCCCGGGTGACATTTCCGCCGTTGGCGCGAATTTTTTCGCAGGCTGCATAGGCGTCTGGCACGCCTAGCGCAATATGTCCGAAGGCGGTGCCCATGTCGTAGTGATCGGTACCCCAGTTGTAGGTCAGCTCAATCTCGGCGTGCTCCGGGTTGCTACCGAAGCCCAGAAAAGCCAGGCTGTACTTGTACTCCGGGTTCTCGGAAGTGCGCAGCAGTTTCATGCCCAGAACCTGGGTGTAAAAGTCAATGGAGCGCTGAAGATTGCCAACGCGAAGCATGGTGTGAAGAAGTCTCATGCCCCGATTTTGCCGGCTTTTAAAGCGGCCTGCAGTAGGTGGCCGCAGCGTCGCCCGGCGCCCGGTTTGGGCAAGGTTTTTGCGCCCGGTTTATCCTCCGGGCTTGAGGTTGCGCTGCCGACTCTGCAGCGCGCTGGCCGGTCCTGTTCACGAAAGCCTTCATGAAACTCATCGATTCCATCCTGACGCAAGCGGCGGGCATAGCCGCTGTTCGCCGCGACATTCATGCGCACCCGGAGCTGTCGTTTCAGGAGCTGCGAACGGCCGACGTAGTGGCTGAACGCCTGGCTGCCTGGGGTATTGCCACCCAGCGCGGCATGGGCACCACCGGCGTGGTGGGCATCGTGCAGGGCCGGGACGGCGGTGCCTGCGGGCGCGGCATTGGCTTGCGCGCCGATATGGATGCGCTGCCCATGCAGGAGTTCAACAAGTTCGCCCACGCCAGCCAGCATGCCGGCAAGATGCACGCTTGCGGTCACGACGGGCACACCGCCATGCTTCTGGCAGCGGCCCAGCATCTGGCTAACAACCGCGACTTTGACGGCACGGTCTACCTGATCTTTCAGCCCGCAGAAGAGGGCGGCGGCGGTGCCCGAGAAATGATCAAGGACGGACTGTTCACCCGGTTCCCTATGGAAGCTGTGTTTGGCATGCACAACTGGCCCGGCTCGGCGGTTGGCAGCTTTGCAGTCAGCGCCGGGCCCGTGATGGCCTCGAGCAATGAGTTCAAGATCACGCTGCGAGGCAAGGGCGGGCACGCGGCGCTGCCGCACAACGCCATTGACCCGGTGCCGGTGGCTTGCCAGCTGGTGCAGGCCTTTCAGACCATTTTGACCCGCAACATGAAGCCGGTCGATGCCGGCGTGATATCGGTCACGATGATTCATGCTGGCGAGGCTACCAACGTGATTCCCGACGCCTGCGAATTGCAGGGTACCGTGCGTACCTTTCGAGTCGATGTGCTCGACATGATCGAGCGCCGCATGAAGGACATCACACAGAACGTCTGCGCGGCCTTTGGCGTGAGTGGCGAGTTTGAGTTCTCACGCAACTACCCGCCGACGATCAACAGCGCTGCCGAGGCTCAATTTGCGCGTGAGGTGATGGCTGACATCGTCGGCCCGCAGCAGGTTCTGGTGCAGGAGCCCACGATGGGTGCCGAAGACTTCGCCTACATGTTGCAAGCCAAGCCTGGGGCCTACTGCTTTATCGGCAACGGCGATGGCGTTCACCGCGAGATAGGCCATGGCGGAGGCCCCTGCATGTTGCACAACCCGAGCTACGACTTCAACGACGACCTGATTCCCCTGGGCGCGACCTTCTGGGTTCAGTTGGCCCATCGCTGGCTGCAGACGCCAGCGGCGTCATGAGCTTGTGAGCAGGAGGCGAGCGGGTCAGTGGTTGTCCCGTGGCACGAAGGCGCCGCGCTTGCCGACCAAAAAGTCGAGATCGGCACCTTCGTCGGCCTGCAGCACACGATCAATGTAGAGTTTCCAGTAGCCCGAGCTCAGCGGTGGTTCGGGGGCTTTCCAGTCTGTCAGGCGGCGTGCCAGCTCTTCGTCGCTGACGTGCAGATGCAGGCGGCGATTGGGCACGTCAAGCTCGATCAGGTCGCCGTTTTGCACCACGGCCAGCGGACCACCGGCTGCAGCCTCAGGGGCGGTGTGCAGCACCACGGTGCCGTAGGCCGTGCCGCTCATGCGCGCGTCGCTGATGCGCACCATGTCCGTGATGCCCTTGCGCAGCACCTTGGGCGGCAGCGGCATATTGCCCACCTCGGCCATGCCTGGGTAGCCCTTGGGACCGCAGTTTTTAAGCACCATCACGCAGTTCTCGTCGATATCCAGGTCCTCATCGTCGATGCGCCTGTGAAAGTCCTCAATATCTTCAAACACCACGGCGCGGCCGGTATGCACCATCAGGGCCGGCGTGGCGGCGCTCGGCTTGATGACAGCGCCGCGCGGCGACAGGTTGCCGCGCAGCACTGCAATGCCGGCCTTGTCCTTGAAGGGCGCAGCCAGCGGCATGATGACCTCGGTATTGAAATTCTCGGCGTCGGCAATGTTCTGGCCTATCGTCTGCCCGTTGGCGGTGACCGCGTCCAGGTGCAGGTACTGAGCGATTTCTTTCATCACCACCGGCAGACCGCCGGCGTAGCAAAAATCTTCCATCAGGTACTTGCCTGAAGGCTGCAGGTTGACCAGGCAGGGCAGTTCACTGGCGAGTCGGTCGAAGTCGTCAATCGTGAGTTTCAGACCCAGGCGGCCGGCGATGGCGATCAGATGGATCACGGCGTTGGTCGAGCCACCAATGGCTGCCAGCGTCTTGATCGCGTTTTCAAAGGCCTCGCGCTTGAGGATGGTCGACAGCGTCAGGTCTTCGTGCACCATCGCCACGGCCCGGCGCCCGGCCATGCGGGCCAGCACGTTGCGGCGGCCATCGACCGCCGGGTAGGCCGCGTTGCCGGGCAGGCCAACACCCAGCGCCTCGACCATGCTGGCCATGGTGCTGGCCGTGCCCATGGTCATGCAGTGGCCGTGGCTGCGGTGCATGCAGCTCTCGGCTTCAAAAAATTCCTGCAACTTGAGTGTGCCGGCCCGCACTTGCTCGCTCATGCTCCAGACGCCGGTGCCCGAGCCGAGCTCCTGGCCCCGCCATTTGCCGTTGAGCATGGGGCCACCACTCACGCCGACCGTGGGCAGGTCAACGCTGGCCGCGCCCATCAGCAGCGATGGGGTGGTTTTGTCGCAGCCCATGAGCAGCACCACACCGTCGATCGGATTGCCGCGAATGCTTTCCTCTACGTCCATGCTGGCGAGGTTGCGGTAGAGCATGGCGGTCGGGCGCAACATCACTTCACCCAGTGACATGACCGGAAACTCCAGCGGAAATCC
>CAIMVC010000090.1 GCA_903844825.1 uncultured Burkholderiales bacterium
CACAAAACCTGTATGCGCTGGTGGCCAAACGCCACATGCATGAATTTGGCACCACCAGCGAACAGCTGGCCTGGATCAAGGTGGCTGCTTCGCACCATGCTCAGCACAACCCGCTGGCCATGCTGCGCGATGTGGTCACGGTGCAGGACGTGGTCAACTCGCCCATGGTGAGCGATCCGCTGCACCGCTTGGACTGCTGCGTGATGAGCGATGGCGGCGGTGCCCTGATCGTGGCGCGCCCCGAAATTGCCCGCGAACTCTCGCGCAAAAATGGCCGTCCGCTGGTCATGGTGCGCGGCACCGGCGAAGCGCCCAAGCACGGCATGGGCGGCCAGATCGACCTGACGTACTCGGCTGCGGCTTTTTCAGGACCGGCGGCGTTTGCCGAAGCCGGCATCACGCCCGCCGACATCCAGTACGCCTCGCTGTATGACAGCTTCACCATCACCGTGCTGATGCAGCTCGAAGACCTGGGCTTTTGTAAAAAAGGCGAAGGCGGCAAATTTGTGATGGATGGCAACCTGATCTCGGGCGCGGGCAAGCTGCCCTTCAACACCGACGGCGGCGGTCTGTGCAACAACCACCCGGCCAACCGGGGTGGCGTGACCAAAGTCATCGAGGCCGTGCGCCAGCTGCGTGGCGAAGCCCATCCTGCCGTGCAAGTGCCCAACTGCAGCTGGGCGCTGGCCAACGGCATTGGCGGCGCACTGGCTTCGCGCCACACCGCAGGCACCTTGATTTTGGAAAGGGTTTGAGCATGAGAAAAATTCCAGCCCCGCGCGTGCTGCCCGAGTCGCTGCCCTTTTGGCAAGCCGCTGACGAAGGTCGCTATCTGGTCAAAAAATGCCAGAGCTGCGGCCAGGTGCACCACTACCCGCGTGACATCTGCCCGTTTTGCCTGAGCGCCGACACCGTCTGGCAAGACTCGCCCGGCACTGGCGTGGTGTATTCGTTCAGCACCATGGGCAAAGACGATGCGGCCTACACCCTGGCCTATGTCACGCTCGACGAAGGCGTGACCGTGATGACCAATCTGGTGGACTGCGATCCGGCGCAGGTGAGCATCGGCCAGAAGGTACGCGTGGTCTTCACGCCCACCGAGGGCGGGCATGCTGTGCCCATGTTCACACCCGTCTGAAACAGACACCCCAAGGGACACCATGAACACCGAACGCAAAGGGCCGCTGTCCCGCTTCACCATCCTGGATGCCACGCGGGTGCGCGCCGGCCCCACGGCCATTCGCACCTTTGCCGATCTGGGCGCGCGCGTGATCAAGCTCGAAATCCCGCCCGGCGCGCCCGGGGGGGATGACATGATTGGCAGCCGCGACCACAACCGGGCCGACTACGAAAACCTGCACCGCAACAAGGAGAGCCTCACGCTCAACATGAAGGAGCCCGAGGGCAAAGCCATTTTAGAAAAACTGGTGACAGAGGCGGACGTTTTCATCGAAAACTACCGCCCCGATGTGAAGTACCGCCTGGGCATTGGCCCCGACGCGCTGCGCCGCATCAACCCGCGCCTGGTCTACGCCAGCATCTCGGGCTTTGGCCAGGACGGGCCTTATGCCAACTGGCCAGGCTTTGACTCGATTGCCCAGGGCATGGGCGGCCTGATGAGCGTGACTGGAAAACCCGGCGAAGGCCCGATGCGCGTGGGCATCCCGATTGCCGACTTGTGCTCGGGCCACTTTTGCGCGCAAGCCATCATGGCTGCGCTGCTGGAGCGCGAGGTCACCGGCGAGGGCCAGTGGGTGCACACCTCGCTGCTCGAATCGCAAATCGCCATGCTCGACTTCCAGGCCGCGCAATGGCTGATCGACCACAAGGTGCCCCAGTCCACCGGCAATGAGCACCCGCTGACGGTGCCCACTGGTGTGTTTGAGACCAGCGACGGTTATCTGAACCTGGCTGCGATTGGCCAGACCATGTGGAAGCGCCTGTGTGTGGCACTCGAAGTGCCGCAGCTGATCGACGAGCCAGGCTTTGGCTCTGACCCGGAGCGAGTGCACAACCGGGCCCGGGTGAATGCGGCCATCGGCGCGGCTTTCAAAACCCGCAGCACCTCCGTCTGGACCGATATCTTGCTCCAAGCCGGGGTACCGTGTGGCCCGATCTACAGCATCGACAAAATGTTTGACGACGTGCAAGTCAAGCACTTGGGCATGGCCCGCACCATGCATCACCCCGAGCTGGGTGACATTGAAGTGGTGGGCCTGCCGATGCAGTTCTCGCGCCACCCTCGCAACGACGGGCCGATGAAGCAAGCACCCCACCAGGGCGACCAGACCGACGCGATCCTGACCGGGCTGGGGTACAACCCGGCGCAGATCGCCCAGTTGCGCCAGCAATTTGTCGTTTGAACCGCAGCCCAGAAAGACACGTCCATGGCAAAACTCGTCGCTGCATTTGGCTCTTCGCACAGCATCATGCTGGTGTCGCAACGCGAAGACTGGCAACACGGCTTCAAGGTGATCGACACCAAGAACGCCCACTATTACGATAAGCAAGGCCGAAAAACCGACTACGCCACCCTGCTGGCGGCCGTGCCCCCCGGCACCGAGGCCATGGTCACGCCCGAGAAGATGAGCGAACGCTTTGACGCCAGCCAGGCCGCCATGGACGCGCTGCACGCGCGCATCGTGGCCGCCAAACTCGATGTGCTGCTGATCGTGGGCGATGACCAGACCGAGCTGTTTCGCACCAGCAACAACCCGGCCATGGCGATTTTTTATGGCCCGACCATTCGCAACACGGCACGCGAGCCGGCCGCCCCCAACGACCCCTGGCCCAAGGCGGCCCGCATGTGGCGCCACGAACCCGAGGTGGACCGCGACTACCCGGTCCAAAGCGATCTGGCCGAGTGGCTGATCCGCCAACTGTGTGACCGTGACTTTGACATCGCGGCGATGGACGGCATGGAGCCCGGGCAGTCCGAAGGACACGCCTTCCAGTTCGTCCACCGCCGCCTGCTCAAAGGGCACGAATTGCCGGTGATTCCGGTGATCCTGAACACCTTTGACCCGCCCAACCAGCCCACACCGCGCCGTTGCGTGGCTTTGGGCAAAGCCTTGCGCGAGCTGATCGCGCTGTGGCCGCAAGACCTGCGCGTGGGTGTGATTGCCTCCGGCGGCCTGAGCCATTTTGTGGTTGACGAAGAACTCGACCAGCAGGTGCTGAGCGCCATCCGCAACAAAGACAGCGCGGCGCTGGCCGCCTTTGACCCACTGAGCCTGCAGGCCGGTAGCTCTGAAATCCGCAACTGGCTGGTGGTGGGCGAAATGGCCAAAGACCTCGATCTGGAGTGGGTAGAGTACGTGCCCGGCTACCGCACACCCGCACTGACCGGCACCGGGCTGGCGTTTGCCGCCTGGACCCCCCTTTTTTGAAACCTGATCAGGAAGCTTCTGACATGACCGACCCCCAAGTTCAACGCCTGCGCCGCCTGGATGTGTGCGCCGTCTCTGACGCGCTCGACAAACTGCAGCTGACCGGTGTCGTGACCGGCTTGCCCCAGCGCAGCAGCGCCCCCGGTGGCGCCAGCCGCATCGCGGGCCGCGCCGTGACCATGAAGGTGGGCCCCGGCACCCCGCCGCCTGGACCACCCAAGCACCTGGGTTGCACCGCTATCGAAGCATCGGGTGCAGACAACGTGATCGTGGTCGAGCAGCGCTCGGGCGTGGAAGCCGGTTGCTGGGGCGGCCTGCTCACGCTGGGTGCCAAGGTGCGTGGCGTGGCGGGCGTGGTGGCCGACGGCCCGCTGCGCGATGTGGACGAAGCTATTGCCTATGAATTCCCGATTTACAGCCGCAGCCTGACCTCGCGCACCGCCCGCACCCGGGTGGTGGAGCTGGGCACGCAGGTGCCGGTGACCATTGGCGCGGCGGTAGGCGGCGAGGTGCTTGTCAACCCCGGCGACTACGTGCTGGCCGACCGCAGCGCGGTGATTTTTATTGCACCCGAACAGATTGAGCGCGTGCTGCAAGCCGCCGAGATGATCGTGGCCAAAGAAGCGGCCATGGCCAAAGCCATTTTGTCAGGCACCCCCATCGGTGAGGTCATGGGGGGCAATTACGAACACATGCTGGAGAACTGAACATGACAAGCCAAGACACAAAAGTGGAAGACCTCAATGTGGCCCGCGCCGCCAAGCTCGACACCGCCACCTTGTCGGACGCGCTCGACAAACTGGGCATCATTGGCCAGTGCTACAAGATCAAGCCACGCGACACCGACTTTCGCATGGCCGGTCGCGCCTGGACGCTCAAATACGGCCCGGCCGGCAAACCCTGCGGCACGGTGGGCGACTACATCGACGATGTGGCCCCGGGCAGCGTGATCGTGCTGGACAACAACGGCCGCGACGACTGCACCGTGTGGGGCGACATCCTGACCGAGATCGCGCACCGCCGGGGCATTGCCGGGACCGTGATCAACGGCATCAACCGCGACACGCACCTGTGCCTGTCGCTGGGCTACCCGATCTTTTCCAAAGACAGCTGGATGCGCACCGGCAAAGACCGTGTTCAGGTCGAAGCCATCGGCATTCCGGTCAACATCGGTGAGGCGCGTGTGGCCCCCGGCGACATCCTCAAGGGTGACGCCGACGGTGTGGTGGTGATCCCCAAAGAGCACGAGGACGAGGTGCTCAAAGTGGCCGAAGAGATCGAAGCGGCAGAAAACCAGATCCGCGCTGCTGCACGCGGCGGCATGCGCCTGGACGAAGCGCGCCAACAATTCAAATACCACCAGCTGCAAACCCGGAGCGAGAAATGAACCCAGTCAACCCGGCCTTGACCACGCGCACCGACGTGCCCCGCCTGAGCGCTGAAATTTTGGCGCAGGCGCGCACCCTGCCTACCGCCACGCTGCACGAAGCGGGCAAGAAAATCGGCGCCCTGCCCTCGGCCATCAAGCCGGTCTCCAGTGCGTTCAAAACCTGCGGACAGGCGCTCACCGTGCATTCGCCCGGGGGCGACAATCTGTGGTTGCACCGGGCGCTGGCGGTCTCGCAAGCAGGCGATGTGATGGTCGTGTTTGCCAACGGCGCGTACGAACATGGTTACTGGGGCGAGATCATGGGCACCATGGCGCAGACGCGCGGCCTGGCCGGTCTGGTGATCGACGCCTGCGTGCGCGACGGCGCATTGATCGCCGAGATGGGCTTTCCGGTCTTCTCGCGTGGCCTGTGCATTCGCGGCACGGGCAAAGATTTTGGCGCCACCGGCTGGATCAACCACCCGGTGATGATCGGTGACATCACTGTGCATGCGGGCGATCTGGTGGTGGGTGACGGCGACGGCGTGGTGGTGATCCCGCAAGCCAAAGCGGCTGAAGTGGTGGCCGCTGGGGTGCGCCGCGAACAAGAAGAAGCCGCCATCTGCCAACGCCTGCAAGCTGGGGAGACCACCTTGGCGGTGTATGGCTGGGAGCGCTGAAGAACGGCAGGCGTTGTCGCTGACCAAGCGTCGCAAGTCGTTAGCAATTCACAGATCAATGGTCAAAGACGGGCTCCGACTGCGCGAGCAACACACGATCAGGCGGGTGTTGGCCAGCTGGGTTTCCCTGCTCAGGATCTGGTCGCGATGGTCGGGAACACCGTCCAGCAGGGCCACCTCGCACATGCCACAAACACCTTGCATGCAACCGAATTGTGCGTTGACGCCGTTGTCCAGCAGCACATCGAGGATCGATTGGTGTGCAGGCACGGTGAGTTTTTGTCCCGATCGTGCGAGGACCACTTCGAATTCTTGGGCACTGGCCAATGAGGACGCGGTCTGGGTGCTGCCAAACCGCTCAAGGTGGACTTGGTCCTTCGGAAACTTCGCTGTCGCGCCCTCGTAAGCGTTCAGCATGGCCGCTGGGCCGCAGCAGTACAGATGCGCGTCTTGGGGCGCCGAGGCAACAGCTGCGGCAATATCCAAGGGCACGCCGCCGGCCTCATCGTCGAAGTGGGTGACCAGCCGACCGCACACAGAGCCCCTGGCCAGTGTCTCAATGTCTTCCAGGTAAGCCGCATGCGCGCGGCTGCGTGCGGCAAAGTGCAGCGTCCAAGGTCGCCCCAGTCGCTCCAGTTCCTGCACCATCGACCACACGGGCGTGATGCCGATACCGCCTGCGATCAAAACGCTGTGGGGGGCCTCTGCATGCAATTCAAACAGGTTGCGAGGACCGCTGATCTCGATCTCGTCGCCAACGCGAAGCTGCTGATGGACATGGCGTGACGCGCCCCGGCTGTGGAGGTCCAGGGCCACAGCGATTTCATACCGCGTGTGCGAACCGGCATGGCCGACCAAGGAGTAGCTGCGTGTCAGTCCTGCACCCAGGTGCAGATCGATGTGATCGCCCGGACGCAGCGCTGGCAAGGGTTCTTGGTTCAGGGTCTCGAGCACGATACTCAAAACCTGCGCTGTCTGGCGGGTCATCGACCGCACACGCAGCCGTGATGAAGTTGGCGCAGAGGGTGTCATGATCATGGGCTGGGCAATGTCAGTGCGTTCATCATTGACTTCGCCGTGCCAATTGGGTGCTGCGGACACGGCTGAGAAGAAAGCGCATCTGGGCGATTTCCTCGCCGTTCAGACAGTCGAAGAAGTCCCGCTCCGCCTGGTCAACTTTGGACTCGCAGCGCACCATCAAGTTGCGTCCCTCGGGGGTCAAGCTCACTTTGATGACACGGCGGTTGGTCGGATCGGTGGTGCGCGTGATGAACTGCTTGGATTCCAGGTTCTTGATGAATTCACCCATCGATTGGGCCGTCATGTTCGCGCGCCGCGCCAGTTCGGCCGAGGAGACCGGCTCATGGTGAATGATCAGGTTCATCACCATGTACTGGCCGGCGGTGATGCCATCCGGCTGCAGGCATTCGTCCAAGCGCCAACGCACCAGCTGTTCGATCTGCTGAACATAGAAAAAGGCGCGAGCGGTAACGGACATGGTCAATGCAAGTGAAGGTTGGAGGCGACTCAGATGCTGTCGTCGGGCAGTGCCAGCAAGCTGTCATTGCCGGATTCGATGCGGGCGCACAGCCCATCGACAAGGGGAAGTTGCCGTTGCATCCAGACTCTGGCCAGTTGGTATTTTCGCCTTCTTTCGGCCTCGTTCGCAAAATGGCAATTTGGTGCATCGTCGACGACGGCCGCAATGTCGGCCCAAGTCCACGCCAGATAGACAATGCCCAATGCGGTGAGCAGATCGTAGGCGCCTGCATTGACTTGCTCAGGGCTGCTCTTATGGTTCTGGTCGATCCAATCGAAGGTCTGCTGCAGGCGCTCTAGCGCGGCCGACAATGGGTTTACGAATTCGGCCAGAGAAGCCTTGGCACGATGTTCATCCAGGAAGGCGCGAACCGATGACATGAAATGCTGGCGCGCTCTGGCGCCGTTGGCCGTCAGCTTGCGCTGCAACAGGTCCACCGCCTGGATGCCATTGGCGCCTTCATAGAGCTGGCCAATGCGTGCGTTGCGCACCACCTGTTCCAGACCATAGTCCTTGATGTAACCATGGCCGCCCAACACTTGCTGGCAAGCCACCGCGGCCTCGAAGCCCCGGTCGGTGAAGAAGGCCTTCATGACGGGTGTGAGGACTTCGAGCAGGTCACTGGCGTGTTCTCTGTCAGCTTTGTCGGGTGCGTGTTCTGCGATCGATTGCCACAGTGCAGCGCGCATGGCGCCCGCCCGAGCACCTTCTGCGAACGCGCGAGATTCCAGCAACAAGCGTCGGATATCGGCGTGCACGATGATCGGATCGGCTGGCTTTTCTGGGTGGCGAGCTTGGCCATAGGCCCGCCCGGACAGGCGTTCGCGCGCGTAAGCTGTGGCGTTTTGGCAGGCGATTTCGGCATAGCCTATGCCAGACATGGCGGTGCCCACACGGGCAAAGTTCATCAGGAGGAACATCGGGGCCATGTTGGCGGAGGTGCCGGTATGCCGCTGGTCTGCGATGCGCCATCCCACCGCGTTGGTAAATTCCATCGCGCAAGTGGCATTGCCTTCGATGCCCATTTTGTGCTCAATGGAGAGGGCTTTGACGCCATTGGGCGCGCCCACTTCACCCGTGACGGGGTCGACCATGCGCTTGGGCACCATGAACACATTCACCGAGGACAGGCCTGATGGAATGCGGCCAGCTTCATCGGGCACTTTGGCCAAGACAATGTGCACGATGTTGTCCGTCAGGTCGTGTTCTCCGCCGGAAATGAATATCTTGTTTCCCGTGATGCGCCAGGTGCCATCAGCCTGCGGTTCGGCCCTGGTGCTCAATTGGCGCAGGTCGGTGCCTGCCTGGGGCTCGGTCATGCACATCGTGGCGGTCCAATCGCCGTCCGACAGTCGCGGCACGATGTGTTGCTGGACCCAGGGCTCGCCCAGTGTGGCCAGCATCCGAGCCGTTGGCGCGCAAAAGCTGTTGTACATCGAAAAAGAGTGACCGGTCGACACGCGCAGCTCGCTGATCGGCACTGACATCAGCGGCGGCAGGCCTGCGCCGCCCAGCGATTCCGCGAGACTCAGGCGGTGCCATCCGGCTGCACGGTAGGCATCCCAAGCCTTGCCAAAGCCGTCGGGGGTGCTCACTTGACCGTGCGCGATGCGGGCGCCCTGTGCGTCGGATTTTTGGTTGATCGGGTGCAGAACGTCCACATGAAAACGCGAGGCGGCTTCAAACACCTGGGCGGTGAACTCCGGCGACAGCTCGGAAAATCCGGGAAGATCGGCGTAGCGTTCGATTTTCAAAAGGTCGTGCAGAACAAACTGCCAATCTTCCTGGGGGGCGCGGTAGGTGAGCATGGGTCGGTGGTGTGAATCAGGAAGCTGGGGCGATCAGGGTTTGCTGCGCATTGGCAAGGCGCACCAGCAGTGCCGAGGGCTCAAAGCGCTCGCCATGCACATTGCGCAGTGACTGCAAGCGTTGCACCACCGATGACACGCCGATCACGTCAGCGTGGTACATCGGACCGCCTTTCCAGTCTGGCCAGCCGTAGCCGAATTGCCAGACCAGGTCGATGTCGCTGGCGCGCTCAACGATACCCTCTTGGACCAGCTTGGCGCCCTCATTGATCATGGGCAAGATCAGTCTGTCGCAGATTTCGGCGTCGCTGAGGGTGCGCCGTTCGATCTGTGCCACTTGCGATGCCTGCTCGATCAGCCCCGTGACTTCGGGGTCCACGATGGGTGTGCGTTTGCCGTTGTCATAGCGGTAATAGCCTTTGCCGGCCCTTTGGCCGATGCGACCACGCTCAAACAACTGCTCGATCAGCCAGTCGGATTGACCGGCACGCTTGCGCGCGTGATAGGTCAAAGCGATGCCGCCCGCCATGTCCTGCAGCTCGAAGGTGCCCATGGGCAAGCCGAATTCCCGCAAAACACGGTCAATCTGCTGGGGCAAAGCGCCTTCCAGCAGCAGACGCGCAGCCTCGCGCTCGCGCCGGATCATCAGCCGGTTGCCCACAAAGCCATCGCAAATACCCACTGTGACAGCGACTTTGCCCAGCCGGGTGGCGAGCGCCTTGGCTTGACGCAGCGTGTGCTCAGAGGTCTGGGGTGCACGCACCACCTCGATCAATCGCATCACGTTCGCGGGGTTGAAGAAATGCAGACCCACCACCGAGCCGGGACGGCGTGTGGCCGCAGCGATCTCGCCGACGTTCAAGGTGGACGTGTTCGTGGCCAGCAAGGCGTGTGGGGCCGCGATGGTGTCCAGCAGGGCGAAGAGCTGTTGCTTGAGCGCCATGTCCTCGAAGATGGCTTCGACAACCACGTCGGCGCGGGCCGCGTCTTGCACAGCGGTGCTGGTGTGCAACAGGGCCAAGCGTGCGGCGTGCGCGCTCGTGTCCAGTCGGCCGCGCTCCAGGTCTTTGCGCAGGGCCACTTCAATCCGCTCCCGCCCAGCGGCCAGTGATTGAGCCGCGCTGTCAATCAATCGCACACGCATGCCCGCGGCCAGGAAAGCCAGCGCGATGCCTGTGCCCATATGGCCTGAGCCGATGATGGCGGCTTCTTCAAAGGCTTGTGCGCCGTCGCCTTGCGCTCGTCCCAGGGCTTCGATGGCTTGGAGGCTGTAGTGGCGAGCACGATCGGCCTCAGGGGTGCTGAAGGCAAGCGCATTTTTGCCACCCTCTGCCGGCAAAAATCGCAGGGTTACCGGATCGCCAATGCGCAAGGCGTGTATATCCGCGTCAACCACCGCTGTGGACAGCCGGATACCTTCCTCGAGTTCGATGATGGCCGGTGCCGTCGGGCGCGCCGCGCGGCCCATGATCGTGTAGGAATACACGGTGCCGCGACCGGACACCTCGCGCCATTGGGTGTCAGGGTGACCACACAGGGGGCAATGCTTGCGCGGGTAGAAATGGGAGCGCTGGCACTGGGGGCAGTGTTTGACCAGCAACTTGCCTTGGGCGGTGGCTTCCCAGAAGGGTTCATCGCCTGGGAACACGACCGGGGCGGGCAGAAGGTACTTCGCTGAACTCATGGGTTTACTCCGCCTCAAGAATGAGGGTGCCGGCGGCATGCGAGCCTGCGAGACTGCCGCCGGTGCCGTGCGCCAGAACCAGCGAATGGTCGGCGACTTGGACGGCGGGATGTGCCTCGCCGCGGCATTGACGGACCGCTTCCAAAATTTTGGTCATACCGCCCTTGTTCCCGGGATGGTTGTTGCACAGGCCGCCACCATCGGTATTGAAGGGCAGTTTGCCCACGCCGGAGATCAGATTGCCGTCGGCGACGAAGCGCCCGCCTTCTCCCTTTTTGCAAAATCCCAGGTCTTCGAGTTGGACGATCACGGTGATCGTGAAGCTGTCATACAAGGATGCGTAGCGGATGTCCTGCGGTGTCACGCCGGCTTCGGCGAAGGCTTTGGCGCCCGAATGCACACCGGCGGACCACGTCAGATCGATGCGGCCGGCATCCGGGTGCTTGATGGCCTCCCCTGCGCCCAATAACTTGACGCGCGGACGGTTCAGTCGTTTGGCAATCTCTGGTCGCACCAGCACCACGGCGCCCCCGCCATCGGTCATCACGCAGCAGTCGAGGCGCCGCAGCGGATCTGCCACAAAGGCCGAGGCCAGCACGTCGTCCACGCTGACCAGCTGGCGGTGAAGGGCGTGGGGGTTGTGCTGGGCATGGTGCGAAGCGGCCACACGCACCCATGCCAGTTGTTCCGGGGTCGTGCCAAATTCATGCATGTGACGTCGCGCCACCATGGCATAGCCATACATGGGCATGGGCGGCACGGCCAGCTGGAACGGCAGGTTGGGCATGGTGCTGCGATCGATGCCAGCCAAGCTGGTGCCTGCACCTGCGGCAAGTGGCCTGTCGGCCATGGTGACCAGCGCCACATTGCAGTGCCCCGCCGCAATGGCCTGGGCCGCGTGGCTGACATGGAGCAAATAGGCGGATCCGCCGGACTCCGTGGTGTCGATATGGCGCAGTCGGTTCAGGCCAATGTATTCGGCCATGGTCAGGCTGCCCAGACCAGGGGCGTCAGCGCCGCAAAAGTAGCCATCGACATCGTCGAGCGTGAGTCCAGCGTCAGCCAAGGCGCCCAGGGCGACGTCTGCATGCAATTGCGCAGTGGAGACCCCGTCAGCCCGCCGCAAGGGGTGCTCGTAGATGCCAGCAATGTAGGCAGTTCCATGGAGGCTCATAGTGACCTTGTGTGTGAGTGACGAGGGCAATAATAAGGCAGCCTTAACGATTTTCAGCCAGCTCTGTCGTTTAAATTATTAGGGAAAAACCTAGGTTTTTTAGTTTTTGACCATGATAAGGTTACCTTGCCATTTAAAGCAATGCCCTACCCTCCAATTCATGGCTCACCGATGTTGAAACCTGACGCTTCATTCTTGCCCTTGCCATTTTTGGCGCGAGACGTCGATCTGCAAGAGCGCGATGGCGGCGTGGTGTTGATGCGCAGCCGGATTCCTTTGGGGCCGGTGGCACCTCATCTGCCCGGCGTGCTGCGCTCTCATGCGCAGCAGAGGGGGCAGCGCCCTTGGCTGGTTCAGCGGCGCGCGGGTGAGTGGGTGGACTTGACTTATGGTCAGGCGCAGCGCCAGATCGATGCCATCACGCAGTGGCTGCTGGCACAAAACCTGTCCGGGCGCGCAGTGATGGTGCTCAGCGGCAATTCACTGGAACACGCGGTGTTTGAGATGGCTGCCATGCAGGCCCGCATGCCCTATGTGCCCGTCACGCCAGCCTACGCCCTCTTGAGCCACGATCACGTCAAGCTGCGCGCCATGGTCGATCAGATCGATCCGGCTGTGTTGTTCGTGCAAAGTGGGCGGGCCTTTGAGCGCGCTCTTGGCGCCTTGGCTCTGGACCGGCGTGTGGTTCTGCAGGTCGAAGACCCCGTGTCACTCCCGCAGGGCGCCGTCTGGTCCGAGGTACTGCAAACGCCAGCAGCGTCCTCGGTGGAGGCGTCCATCGCCGCCATCCAGCGCGACACCATCGCCAAGATCCTGTTCACATCCGGCTCCACCGGGGTGCCCAAGGCGGTACCCATCACCCAGAACATGCTGTGCGCCACCATGGCCATGCACGCTGCCAACGTGGGGCGCAGCGATGACACCCCTGATTCCGTGCTGCTCGAATGGCTGCCCTGGAGCCATGTGGCGGGCGGAACGGCCATTTTCAACAGCGTGATCGAAGATGGCGGCACGATGTATTTGGACGATGGCCGCCCGATGCCGGCTGAATTCGACAAAACATTGCGCAACCTCAAAGAGGTCTCGCCCACGCGCTTCAGCAGTGTGCCTGTTGGCTTCACGATGCTGGCCGATGCCCTCGAAGCCGACGAAGAATTGGGCCGCAATTTCTTTCGCCAACTGCGCCGCTTGACATCCTCAGGAGCCAAGTTGCCTGAAAGCGTCTACCAGCGTTTGCAGCAGCAGGCTGTGCGTCATTTAGGTTATCGAATTCCTTTTGTGTCCAGCTATGGTTCAACCGAGACCTGTGCAGCGGCGACCACCGTGCATTGGCCTTCAGAGCGTTCCGGTTTGGTCGGTTTGCCTCAGGTGGGCGTCGAGCTGAAGCTGGTTCCGCTCCAAGATGCGCGCTTTGAGGTGCTGGTGCGAGGCCCCTCTGTGATGGCGGGCTACCTCAACCGGCCTGACCTTTATCAAGAGGCTTTCGACGATGAGGGCTATTACCGCATGGGTGATGCCGTGACCTTTGTCGACCGCCAAAACCCACTCGAAGGCCTGGCCTTTGCGGGCCGCGTGGCGGAAGAGTTCAAGCTGCAGTCGGGCATTTTCGTGCGCGTGGGAACACTGCGGGTCGAGGTGATCAACGCGGCCGCTCCCCTGGTGGCGGATGCGGTGATCACGGGTGCGGACAGGCCCTGGGTCGGCGCGCTGGTTTGGCTCAACGTCAAGGTCTGTCAAGGCAAATTTGGCGAATTGTCGCCCGCAGAACTGGCGCAAGACCCACGGGTTCGTGCAGCACTGGCCCAATCGCTGCGTGCGCACAACGCCCAGCACCACGCCAGCAGCATGCAGATCCGCCGTGTGTTGATATTGACTGAGCCGGCATCCATGGATGCAGGTGAAGTCACAGACAAGGGTTATGTGAACCAGCGGGCTGCCCTGGCGCGCCGCGCGCAATGGGTCGATGCGCTTTATGCGGATGCGCTGGATGCAGCGGTCATTCAGGTCGATATTCAGGTCGATAGCGAACGCCTTTCAACTGAACAGGAACGATGATGACCCCCAACGACAATGAAAAAATGCTTGAGATTCGGCACGAAGATGGCATTGCCTTCATCGGCCTGAACCGACCGGCCAAACGCAATGCCGTCAACGATGCGCTTTTAGCCGAATTGGGTGATTTTTTCACCGGCGATGCTGGCGATACACGCGTCGTGGTCCTGCATGGCCTGGGTGAGCATTTTTGCGCTGGCCTGGATCTGCATGAACTCATGGCCAAGCGCAGCCCGGACATCATGGTGGGCATGCGCCGCTCCCGTCGGTGGCACCAGGTGTTTGATGCGATTCAGTTTGGCGAGTTGCCGGTGGTCAGCGTCTTGAAGGGCGGCGTGATTGGCGGGGGACTGGAGTTGGCCGCCGCCACCCATGTGCGCGTGAGCGAGGCCTCCACCTTTTACCAACTGCCTGAAGGTCAGCGCGGCATCTTTTTGGGGGGCGGCGGTTCCGTGCGCATTCCCCGCATTCTGGGCTCAGGACGGGTGGTGGAGATGATGCTCACGGGCCATGCTTTGACCGCGCAAGAGGGGCAAAGCCTGGGGCTTTCGCATTACATGGTGCCCGAAGGCGAGGGTCTGGCCAAGGCCACAGAACTGGCCAAGTCGATTGCATCGAATGCGCCGGCGACCAACTACGCCATCGTCAACGGGATCTCACGCATTGGCGAGATGGGCATGGGCGAAGGCTTCTTCACAGAAACCATGGTCACCGTCATGACCAAGGCCGCAGGTATTGGATCCGCGCAGCGAATCAACGATTTCTTTGAGGGCCGCCGAAAGCAGCGCGAAGACCCTTCTGGCAACACCTAAAGACCGCCGTACTTTGTTCAGGACCCCACAGGAAAGGTAATCAGACATGCTGACCCAAGAAGAAAACGACCTTCTCTCCCGCGTCACCCATGGTGCGCCGATGGGGCGGATGATGAAGCAACACTGGTGGATTCCTGCGGCCCGGTCCGACAATGTGCAGGCCGATGGCAAGCCTTTGCGCGTGCGACTCTTCGGTGAGAACTATGTTGCTTTTCGCGCCACCAATGGCAAGGCAGGTTTCTTCAATGAGGCCTGCCCGCACCGCGGCGCGTCGATGGCGCTGGCGCGCAATGAAGACAACGCCTTGCGTTGCATCTACCACGGCTGGAAATTCAGTGTGGACGGCAAAACGGTAGCGGTGCCCACACAGCCGAGCAACGAAGCTGAATACTGCAAGCATGTCCCGCTCAAGCACTACCCGGTGCGCGAGTCGGCCGGCATCATCTGGATTTGGCTTGGCGAGGGCGATCAAGCGCCAGCCTTTCCCAAACTCCCCTTCATAGATTTGCCAGCTGAGAACATGGTGGTTTTTCGGCAAAAGGTTAACGCCAACTGGCTTCAGGCCGTGGAAACCACCATGGATTCCGCGCACCTGGGCGTGCTGCACCAAAGCTGGCTGGTGGGCTTTGGTGACATTGAGTATTCGTCTACCAATATGGCGCCGGTCTACCACGTCGCGCAAAAGCCTTATGGCTTTCGCTACGCCGCCGTGCGTGAAATGAAAGACCACCGCAACTACGTGCGCACCAACGCCTTCATCATGCCCTGGTATGGCATCGTCTCGCCCAACCAGACTGAGATCAAGGGGGGGTCTGCCTTCTTTTCCATTCCGATCGATGACGAGAACATTTGGTACTGGCAGATCACCTACCGCACCGAAGAAAAACTGGTGCTCAACAAGACCCATCACTTCACAGATGCAGACTCATGGCCGCCGCTGCCGCCTGGCACGCCCGATGACAACTGGGGCCAAGACCGTGAAGCCATGAAGAACGGGCATTTCACCGGCTTCACCCAAATGCTGGGAACCGAAGACTTCGCCGTGATCCAGAGCATGGGCCCGATTCAGGATCGAACCCGCGAGCACCTGGGCGCGGGCGATGGTGCCGTGCTCGCGGTACGCCGCTGCTTGGCGAATGCGGTGCGCGAATTCATGGCTGGCAAGGTACCGACCCTGGCCAAGCATGAAGACATTGACTACTCGGTGGCTTTGCCCAAGTCGATGGTGGTGGAAGAAACCCTGGACTGGCGTGCCACGCTGTGAGCGTGGCTGGTTTTTGATTTCAAAAAAGGAGACAAGGTGATGAATTTCAAGCTTTTCACGCCCTCATGGGTCGCGGCTTTTTCGACGCTGGCAATCTGCGCCAGCCCCGCGCATGCGGCACCCGGCGATCCGGTGCGCGGTGGTACCGTGGTGATCCCCATCCATGTGGGGGAGCCGGCTACTTATGACTGCCACGCGACCAATTCACCTGCCGTGATGTGGCGGGTCTCGCCGCATTACTCCACTTTGCTCAAAGTCAACGCAGAGCGCTCGCCAGAGGTGATGGGGGATCTGGCCAAAAGCTGGACGGTCTCCAGTGACCACCTCACCTACCGTTTTACGCTGAACGCGAACGTCAAATTCCATGACGGGTCTTTGCTGACCAGCACCGATGTCAAGGCAAGTTTTGACCGGATGCGCAACCCTCCGCAAGGCGTGGTGTCGCTGCGTCAGGGCATGCTGGCGGATATTGCCTCGATTGAGACACCCGACCCTCAAACGGTGGTCTTCAAGTTCGGCAAGCTCAATGCGGCAGCGCTGCAGTTGTTGGCCTCGCCTTTTGGTTGCGTTTACTCGGCCAAACTGCTGGCCAGTGATCCGTCTTATCCTGGCAAAAGGGTGGTCGGGTCTGGCCCCTTCAAATTTGTGCGCCACACACCCGGTGCTGAATGGGTGGGTGAACGTTTCGACGACTACTTCATGCCGGGACGCCCTTACCTGGACGGCTTTCGCATGCCCAGTGTGGCCCCCGTTTCAGCGACCAATGCCTTGATTTCCGGACAAGTGAACTACACCATGCAGGGCCTGACCTCGGCAGAAGTGGGTCGCATCACGGCTGCGCGCGGTGACAAGGTGGTGGTCGTGGGCGGGGCGAGCGCAACGGCCTTTTTACCCTGGTTCGCCATGAACACGCAGCGCGATGGCCTGAAAGACGAGCGCGTGCGACGCGCTTTGAACTTGGCCTTGGACCGCTGGGGCAGTTCCAAGCCCATGGAACAACTCACACCGATGTTCAAGGTGGGCGGATTGGTTCGCCCAGGCTCGACTTTCGCGCGCTCTGATGCAGACCTTGCCAAGTTGCCTGGCTTTGGGCGCGACGTTGAAGCGGCGCGCAAGGAGTCGCGTCGCCTGCTGGCGGCTGCCGGTCAAAAAAATCTGAAGATCACGCTGGTCAACAACCGGGCGTTCACCTTCTTTGGTGTCTTTGTGGCAGATCAGCTGCGCCAAGTGGGCGTCACGGTCGATCACTTGCCGCTGGATACACCACAGGTCGCGGCACGCCGTGTTTCCGGTGATTACGACCTGATTTTCGACAGCCCGGCCGAGTACGTTGACGACCCTTCGATCCAACTGTCTTATTTTGAGCCGTTCAGCACCAACCGCGGCAATCTGGCGCGCGTGGGCGATCCGACATTTGTCGATAAGTACCAGTCTCAATTGCGTGAAATCAATACAGAGTCCCGCCGCAAGAAGGTGCAGGATCTGGAGGCCTACCTGATGGAGAAAAGCTACGTGATGCCCTTGTTCTGGCAGGTCCGCAAGCGTGTCATTGACAGCCAGCTGCGTGGTTTGGGCGATCCGCCATCCAACTACCTGAAACTGGACCTGAACGATATCTGGCTGGACACTGCCGCTCGCAAGTGATCGCCTGCCGTGAACCCTGACGCCACCGGTCCTATGACGCACTTGCTTGAATCTGCTTTGTCACGCCAGCCACTGCTCACGGTGCGCGACCTGAGCGTCACTTTCTCCACAGAAGAAGGTGATGTCCAGGCCGTGCGTGGCCTCAGTTACGAAGTCAGAGCCGGCGAGATCCTGGCGATTGTCGGAGAGTCGGGCTCGGGCAAGTCCGTCAGCTCACTGGCGGTGATGGGTTTACTGCCTTCCAATGCCAGGATTGAATCGCAGGTGCTCAAGTTCGAACACCATGATCTGAAAACCATCAGCAAAGAGCAGATGCGCGCCTTGCGGGGCCGACACATTGGCATGATCTTTCAGGATCCGATGACCGCCCTCAATCCGGTCATGACCGTGGGGGATCAGCTGACGGAGCCCTTGATGTTGCATCTGGGCCTGACGCGGCAGCAGGCGAGCGAACGCGCCAAAGAGCTCTTGACCCTGGTGGGGATTCCGGATGCCCAAGCCCGTCTGGAGCAGTACCCGCATCAATTTTCGGGCGGCATGCGGCAGCGGGTGATGATCGCCATCGGTCTGTCGTGCAATCCGCGACTGCTGATTGCCGATGAGCCGACCACGGCCTTGGATGTGACCATCCAGGCGCAGATCCTCGAGTTGATGCAAGACCTGTGTCGTCGCTTGGGTGTGGCGCTGGTCATCATCACCCACAACCTGGGGATCGTTGCGCGTTACGCCGACCGCGTCCTCGTCATGTACGGCGGGCGGATGCTCGAGTGCGGTGCCACAGCGACTGTTTTGCAGCACCCTCGGCATTTTTATACGGCGGGACTACTCTCGTCCGTACCGAGCCTGGACACACCTTTGGTTGGGCGACTGGCCGCCATCGAAGGCATACCGCCCAATCCGCGTCGCATGCCGTCAGGTTGTGCTTTCATGCCTCGTTGTCCCTATGCACAGCAAGCCTGCAAGCAAGAGCTGCAGGCGCAGACGACGGACGTAGGGAGCGAGTCTGCCTGCATCCGCGCACCGGACATGGCGAACGGGACGCTGAGCTGGCAGCCAAGCCACTCCGCCGCTCACAAGGCGAGTGCATCCGGGCGGAACGAAGCTACCGACAACCATCCCCTGGTGGAGTTGCAATCCCTGGAAAAAACCTTCGCGGTCAAGCGCGGACTCTTCGGCAAGACGGTGCAAGTCAAGGCGGTGCGCGACATCACCTTGTCGATTGGTCGGCGCGAAACCGTCGGTGTGGTCGGTGAGTCAGGATGCGGCAAGTCCACGCTCGGGCGCTTGCTGCTTCGGCTGGAGGAGCCAACGGCCGGCAAGATCCTTTTTCGTGGCCAGGACATCACCCACCTGGGAGACAGGAGCCTGCGGAATTTCCGCCAACAAGCGCAAGTGATCTTCCAGGACCCGTTTTCTTCTCTGAATCCACGGCAAAGAATCATCGACATCATCTCGGAGCCCATGCGTGTCCATGGCCTGGTCAAGAACAATGCTGAGGCACAGTCTGAATCTCATCGCTTGCTCAAGCTGGTGGGTCTGGGTGAAGACCATGCCGAGAGATTCGCCCATCAGCTCTCGGGCGGTCAGCGCCAGCGCGTGGCCATCGCCCGAGCGCTGGCGATGCGCCCGGATTTCATCGTTTGTGATGAGGCCGTTTCTGCGCTAGACGTCTCTATCCAGGCCCAGGTCGTCAATCTCTTGAGTGATCTGCAAGAGCAGCTGAATTTGTCGTACCTGTTCATCGGCCACGATTTGGCCGTGGTTCGGCAAATTGCCACTCGGGTGGTGGTGATGTACCTTGGCCGTATCGTTGAAATTGCCGATCGAGATGTTTTCTACAGTCGGCCCATGCATCCTTATTCGCAGGCTTTGATGTCGGTGATTCCCAGTGTGAGTGATGCCAGTGGCATTCGGCGTGAGGCGATTGCGATTCGCGGTGAGCCGCCGAGTCCGCTGGCGCCGCCCTCGGGTTGTGCCTTCCGCACCCGCTGCCGCGATGTCATGCCCGAGTGTGCTCAGCAGATGCCGGTGCTGCGCGAGGTCGGCCCCGGGCAGCAAGTGGCTTGCCTCAAATACCAGTGAGACCCACACGATGATCACGCTCCTTGTCAAACGAAGCCTGCAGTTCATCTTCACCTTGTGGGCGGTGGCGACGCTGATTTTCTTCATGCTGCGGGTGCTACCAGGTGATCCGGTCGAGTTCAAGTACCTCAGCGAGGGGGGCACCATCTCAGCCGAACAGCTCCAGGCCCAGAAAAAACGCTTTGGCTATGACAAATCGGTGCCCGAACAGTATGTCCGATGGATCGGCGGACTCACGCGCATGGATTTAGGCATCTCCGTTTGGAGTGAAAACCCGATCACGGAGGAAATCCGTTCGCGCTTTGGCATCACCTTTCAGATTGCCATCGCGGCACTTTTTATTGGCTTGCTGCTGGCCATTCCGCTGGGAGTGGCGTCGGCCTTGACCCGGGGCACCTGGGTCGACCAACTGATACGGGCGGCCACCGTGACGGGGCAATCCATTCCCAGCTTTTGGATGGCGATGCTGGTGATCCTGGCGCTGCTGTCGACGACGGGCTGGATTCCCTCCATTCAAGAAGCTCGCTTCACGGAGCAGCCCATGGAATACCTGGCGCAACTTTTTTTCCCGGCTCTGGTGGTGGGGTGGCGCCTGTCGTCGGTGAATGCGCGTTTGCTGCGCTCGTCCTTGCTGGACGTGTTGGGCCAGGACTATGTGCGCACGGCCCATGCCAAGGGTGTGCATCCCGCAAGGGTGGTATGGCGCCATGCACTGGGCAATGCCCTTCTTCCCACCGTGACCGTGGTCGGCATTGAATTTGCCGGTCTGCTGGGCGGACTGGTGGTGACCGAGCAGGTTTTCAACATCAATGGCATCGGTCGCCTTCTGATTCAAGCCATCAGCTACAACGACCTGGCACTGATCCAAGGTTTGGTCATGTTGTTTGCCCTGATTTTTGTGACGGTGAACTTCGCAGTCGATATGGTTTACGCCCTGCTCGATCCTCGCGTGCGCGCTCATTGAGAGACACGAACGATGTCCCAGATCTCCTTGCCCACACCTGTGTTCCCCACCACCCGCTGGTTGCGGCGGGTAGGGCGTTTTTGCCGCAAGCAGCCCTTGGGCGCGATGGCACTTTTCATCATCTTGTTGATGCTGGTGGCTGCGCTCTTCGGGCCACAGCTTGCGCCCTATGATCCGCTCGCGACCCGTTTCGATGCCGTTTTGCAGCCACCTGACGCCACGCACTGGATGGGCACAGACAGCTATGGCCGGGATATTTTTTCCCGGCTGATTGAGGGCACCCGTTCGGCCCTGTTTCTGGGCATCACCACGGCGCTGATCGGCGCTTGCATCGGCGGCGGTATCGGCGCCACCTCGGCCTACTTTGGTGGCCGGCTGGATGTGTTCATTCAACGCCTGAACGATGTGCTGCTGTCGATTCCCTTGATCGTGTCGGCCCTGGTGGTCGTGGCGGTGCTGGGCCGCCGTGAGGTCGCGGGAGTTGACATCAACCTGTTGATGGCCATCACCTTGCCCTATATTCCGGTGATGGCGCGGGTCATGCGCAGCGCGGCATTGTCTGTCCGCAGCCTTCCCTATATCGAGGCGGCTCGCGCGCTGGGTTTTTCCCACTGGCATGTCATCACCCGTCACCTCTTGCCCAATTTGGTGTCTCCCTGGTTGGTGATGGTCAGCGCTTTCACCGCTCAGACCATTTTGCTGGAAGCTTCCCTGTCGTTTTTGGGCGTGGGCGTGCATGAGCCCACACCCGCCTGGGGCTTGATGCTGTCCAGCGTGAGCGTCGATGTCTTCATCAACGCACCTTGGGTCATCCTGTTCCCCGGATTGGCGATCAGTGTGACGGTTTTCTCCTTCAGCCTGTTGGGCGATGCCTTGCGCGATGAACTCGATCCTCGCAACACCCACTGACCCACGTTTTTACTCAAGCGCTCAATCATCATGGCCGAAATTGTTCTAGGTATTGGCACCTCACACAGCCCGATTCTGATTCTCGAAGGAGAGCAGTGGAGCCAGCGCGCACGTGATGACCGCCGCAACAAATCACTCTACACCCAGGGCGGGCGCAAGCTGTCGTATGACGAGCTTGTGAGCGAGCGGGGAGAGCCTTACCTGAAGGAATCCGATCCCGCCTTGTTTCCGGTGCAGGCCCGGCAGGCTGAGCTCGCGCTGGACCGCCTCGAAGCCATCTTGGTTGAGGCCCGTCCTGACATCGTCTTGGTGATCGGCGACGACCAAGATGAACTCTTCGGGTTTGACAACATGCCCTCTTTTGCGGTCTACACGGGCGAAGAGATTGTGATGAAGGAAATGCCTTTGCCCCATCCGCGACTGACCTGGACCGACAAAACATTTTGGGCCGGCTACGGCATGGACATGCCGCACCGTTTCCCGGGGGCGCCTGCGCTGGCACGTGACATGGTCAAGGGGCTCATTCGTCAAGGCGTGGATGTGGCCGTAAGTGACTCTGTGCCCGACCCCTCGCGCCGCGCTTTCGGCCATGCCTATGGATTCATTTACCAGCGCCTCATGAAGCGCTTGCGCGTGCCGATGTTACCGGTGCTGCTCAACACGTACTTCCCACCCAACAACCCGACTTCTGGCCGGTGTTTCCAAATTGGCACGGCGATGGCGCATGCCTTGGCTGCATCGCCGATCGACGCACGGGTGGCCGTCATTGCTTCGGGCGGACTGAGCCATTTCCTGTGTGAAGAGGCTTTCGATCGCAAAGTGATCAAGGCACTCAAGGAACACGATATCGGAGCCCTCACGCAAATCCCGCAAGAGGCCCTGTGTTCAGGAACCTCTGAGACCCGCAACTGGATCACGCTGGGTGGCGCCATTGCGCACCTGCGCTGCACCTACGACGAATACATCGCGGTTTATCGCACGCCTGCCGGCACCGGAATTGGTTTGGCATTCGCCGCCTGGTCCTGATTCGCATCCCCGTTTATTTCCACTCTACAAGGACACTCACATGATCATCGATTGTCACGGCCACGTCAGCCCACCTTCTGACCTCTGGGTCTACAAAGCCAATCTCTTGTCCCACCTCGGTGCCCACGGCCGGCGCATGCCGCCGATCTCCGATGAAGACATCCTGCACTTCGCCAACCGCAAAGAAATGGGGCCTGCGGGTCACGTGGACATGCTCAAACGCCTGGGCACGGATTTGCAGATGCTGTCTCCGCGTCCGTTTCAGATGATGCACAGCGCCAAACCCGGGAAGCTGGTGCATTGGTTCACGGAAGAGACCAACAACATCATCGCGCGCACCGTTCAACTGATCCCGGATACCTTTGTGCCGGTTGCGGGTCTGCCGCAGGTGGCGGGTGATCCCATTGAATCGGTGATTCCGGAGTTGGAAAGGTGCGTCAAAATGGGTTTTCGTGGTGTTTTGCTCAACCCTGATCCCTACGAAAACACCGGCACCGAAGCCCCTCCCTTGGGGGACCGCTATTGGTATCCGCTGTATGAAAAATTGTGCGAGCTGGACATACCGATGCACATCCACGCGACCGGATCACATTCCCCGCGCAGCCCGTACACACTGCATTTTGTGAATGAGGAATCGATTGCCGTCTATGGCTTGGTGCATTCCGATGTGTTCAAAGATTTCCCCAACTTGAAAGTGATTTGTTCGCATGGCGGTGGCTCCATCCCCTACCAAATTGGGCGCTTTCAATCGAGCGCCGGTCGCCGGGGCTTGGATTTCTTGGATGGTATGCGCAACATCTACTTTGACACGGTGCTTTATTCCGAAGAGGCCTTGCGCCTGCTCATCAAGACCGTGGGCGCGGACCGCTGCCTATTTGGTTCGGAGTGTCCAGGCGTTGGCTCCACGATCGATACATCGACCGGCCGTACCCGTGACGACATCCGCCCCGTCATCGCCGGTTTTGACTGGCTCAGCGCCGCCGACAAGCAGCTGATTTTCGAAGACAACGCGCGCAAAGTATTTGGCCTGGCGCGCTGATCCGTTCATCTACCAACACGCAGGAGTACCCATGAAAATCACCCGTTTCAATGAAGGTCGTATCGGGGTTGTGGTTGATGACTCGCATCTGGTGGACGTCACCGGCCTGATCGGGCAAGACGCCGGCGAATGGCCCCCTGTGGGCATGAACCGGGTGATCGCTCAAATCAGCACCCATCGCCCGTTGATCGAGCAGGCTTTGCACACCTTGCGGCGCATCCCCCTGGCTCAGGTCGTGCTGCGGACCCCGATCCCTTGGCCGAACAAGGTCATCGCCTACCCTGTCAATTACCACGATCACGGGCGAGAAATGCAAGCGGGTTATCGGGCCGATCACCAGGGCTTTTTCTTAAAACCGCCATCGTCCTTGTCCGGTGCGGGTGAGCCGATCCAGTTGCCGGTGGTGCCTGGCCGCGAAGTGCACCACGAGGCTGAGTTGGGGATCGTCATCGGCAAAGAGTGTCGCGGCATAAAGCGCGACGATTGGCAGGACGTCGTGTTTGGTTATGCCTGCCTGCTCGACATGGTGGTGCGTGGCAAAGAAGAACGTGTCTTTCGCAAAGCCTTTGATACCTTTTGTCCTGTGGGCCCGTGGATCACAACGGCCGATGAAGTGGGCGATCCTACGGCGCTGGCGATGAAGCTCTGGGTCAACGGCGAGCTCAAGCAACATGCCAACACGCGCGACCTGGTGCTCGACATCCCCGGCATGGTGCAAATGGCGGCGGCTGTGATGACCTTGTACCCGGGCGACATCATTGCCACGGGTACGCCCGCCGGTGTTGGCCCTGTGCGGGAAGGTGACACGATCCGCATCGTCATTGAGCGTGTGGGCGAGATGAACGTGAAGGTCACGCAAGGGGACATGGGACAAACCCCCGTGTTCGCCAAGCCCTATGCGCCAGACATCATCAAGCAGAAATGACCCCCATGAAAACACTCGACGATTTGTATGTGGCCATTGAGCAGCTGAGCATGGAAGGTGGCTGGCACCGCCGCCAGCCCGCCCTTTGGCCAGAGCCAAAGGCCAACCTGTTGCCTGCCCAGTGGCGTTACGCGGATGTCAAACCCATCCTCGAAGCGGCCGGCCACCTGGTGGACCACCACTTGGCGGAGCGTCGCAACCTGACCTTGACCAATCCACTGCAGGGCAACTGGTACGCGACAGTGCGAACCTTGGTGGCGGCCTATCAGTCCATCAAGCCAGGGGAAAACGCGCTCTCGCACCGCCACACCCCGAATGCACTGAGGATCATTTTGGAGGGGCAAGGCACGTACACGGTGGTCAATGGCACGCGCGTCGAAATGCGTCCGGGTGATGTGCTGCTAACACCCAGCTGGCACTGGCATTCGCACGAAGCCATTGGGCCTGACGAGTGTTTTTGGGTTGACGTGCTGGATGTGCCCTTGGTCCATTTGCTCGAGCCGATGTTCTTTGAACACCATCCCGAGCGCTGCGAGCCTGTGAGGCAGAACGTGGCATCGTCTCCGCTCGCCTTCCGTTGGGAAGATTCTGTCCATCGTCTGGATGCGCAGACCGAATCGCCAGTGCATGGCACTGCCGAGCGTGAAATCGAGCTCGGATCGCCGGCCATGAAAACCATCGCCGTTCATGTCCAGCGCATGAGCGCAGGCTTTGAATCGACACTGCACAAGACCACCGCGAATGCGGTGTTGACGGTCCTGTCGGGCTGTGGCACCAGCCGCATTGGGGACCGCGAATTCAAATGGTCCAAGGGTGATGTGCTGGCTGTGCCGAGCTGGCAGCCCTACCAGCACCATGTGATGGAAGACGCGCACCTGGTGCGCGTCAGTGACGAACCCGTGATGCGTGCGTTTGATTTTTTGTATGGCCGTTGAAAGAAGGAAATGACGATGACTTTTTCACAGTCTTTTCGCCACCGCGGTTTCGCCGCTGCGTGCAGTGCACTCGCCGTCTTGGGGGCGATCCCCTTGGCCCATGCGCAAGGGGCTTATCCCACCGAGCGCGTGATCCGCATCGTGACACCCTACGATCCAGGCAGTTTGGTGGATGTCACCACCCGCCTCGTCGCAGAGGGGCTCAAAGCGGAACTGGGCCAGAACGTTGTGGTCGAGAACCGAACGGGCGGGATGGGCATGATCGCCATGACGGCGTTTTTGAATGCGCCGGCCGATGGCTACACCTTGATATCAGACACGCCGGCGTCGGCCATCAACCCGACCCTCTACAAAGCCAAGTACAACCCGAAAACAGACATCGCACCGATCGCGCAATTCATGCGCTTGCCCTTTGCCATCGGCGTTCATCCCTCGGTGCCGGTGCGCACCGCCAGCGAACTGGTGGCTCATGCGCGCAAGAACCCCAACGCCATCGACATGGCTGTCGCAGGCACGTCGACCCGGCTGGCTGGCGAGTTGTTCTCGATTCAGAACGGTGTCAAGTTCAACCCCATTCCCTACAAAGGTGCGGCGCCGGCCATGCTGTCCGTGCTCAAGAACGAGACGCAGCTGATTTTTCTGGATGCGGGCAATCTGGTGCCGCACATCGCTGGCGGCAAGATGAACGGACTGCTCGTGACTTCTGAACAGCGCTTTGCAGCGCTCAAGGATGTGCCCACCGCCAAGGAGGCGGGTTTCGCCGCTTTTGACGTGAGCACCTGGTTTGGCATGTTTGCCCGCGCCGACGTTGCGCCGGATGTACAGGACAAACTCAACGCGGCCGTGCGCAAGGTGATGGCCTCACCCAAGCTCGAGGAATTCCTGAAACAGCGCGGAGCCATTCCCTCCACCATGACCCTTTCACAGTTCAAGTCATTTTTTAATCAAGAAGTGGACACTTGGGCCGAAGTGATCCGCAAGGCCGACATCAAGGCGGAGTGATCCGCATTCATACCCCAACAAGGAGAGCGCCATGCATGTTTTGATCGCTGGTGGAGGCATTGGCGGACTGGCCGCTGCCGCAGCATTGCTGCAAAAAGGAATCGATGTCGATGTCTACGAGCAAGCGACAGAGCTCAAAGAAGTGGGCGCGGGCATTCAGATCAGTCCGAACGGCAACCGCGTGCTGGATGCACTCGGGGTCTTTCAAAATCTCAGGGCCCTGTCCTGCGACCCCGAGCGCAAAGAATTTCGTTTGTGGAACACGGGCCGCCCCTGGCCCATGTTCAGCCTGGGCAAAACCGTGGTGGAGAACTACGGCTATCCCTACCTCACGGTGTACCGTCCCGACTTGCATGGCGCATTGGCGCAAAGGGTGCGCGAACTCAAGCCCGATGCCATCCATTTGGGTTGCCCTGCGGCGGGATTGGCTCAGGACGAGGGCGGGGTGCAGCTTGAGCTCAAAGACGGGCGTAGCATCCGTGGAGATGTGCTGATTGGCGCTGACGGTGTGCGCTCGGTTGTGCGCAACACCTTGTGGGGACCCACCAACCCCGAGTTCTCAGGCATGGTCACTTGGCGCAGCCTGATTCCCATGGAGTTGCTGCCAGCCCATATGCAGGTTTCGGTGGGCTCGACCTGGATCGGTCCGGGCGGACACGTCGTGACTTACCCCTTGCAAAAGTCCAAGATCATGAATTTCGTGGCAACCATGGAAGGCCGCTCCTGGAACCATAGTGGCGGCAGTGCGCCGGGCACCACCGAGGAGTGCCTGAGCGACTTTGCGGGCTGGCACGAGGATGTACTGACCATGATCCGCCTCTCGCCAAGCCTGCTCAAGTGGGCACTGGCTTGTCGCGATCCGATTGCGCAGTGGACGCAGGGCCGCGTCAGCCTCTTGGGCGATGCGGCGCATGCGACCCTGCCTTTTCTGGCACAAGGTGCCGTGCATTCCATCGAGGATGGTTTGGTGCTTGCACGCTGCCTGGAGGGCGTCGCTTCGACGGGGGTGCCTGCCGCGCTGCAACGCTACGAAGCTGCACGCATCGAGCGGACCAGCCGCATGGTGCGCGGCGCCACAGCCAACACCGAGCGTTTCCACAGCAAGGAGCTGGTGACGGAGGAGCGCGCCGAAAAGTATCTGCAAAGCGAATGGAGCCAGAGCCCTATTTTTGAGCGTTACGACTGGCTCTATCGCTACGATGCGGTCAACACACCCATCTGAGCCCGTGAACACTTCCAACGCCCTTGTGCTGGTCAGCGAAGTCGGCCCTCGCGATGGGCTGCAGTCCATCGCACGCACGATGTCTACGCCAGATAAATGTCGCTGGATCAGCGCCCTGCATGCCGCGGGCTTGCGCGAAATCGAAGTCGGCTCTTTTGTGCCCGCTTCATTGCTGCCGCAAATGGCCGATGTGAAGGCGGTGGTGCAGCACGCGCTCGGCTTGCCAGGGCTGCAGGTCGCCGCGCTGGTGCCCAACCTGCGCGGTGCGGTGGCGGCCTTTGAAGCCGGAGTTCACAAGGTCACCGTGCCTGTCTCGGTCACAGAGGCGCATTCCCTCGCCAATGTGCGCAAGACCCGGGAGCAAGTGATGGGCGAACTGGCCTCGATCATGGCGCTCAAGCGCGAGCGCTTTGCGGGCATCGTGGTGGAGGCCGGCATGTCGGTGGCCTTTGGCTGCACGCTGGCCGGACGGGTCGAAGAGGCCGAGACCTTGCGCATGTGCGAGCGCGCGGCGCAGGCCGGCGTTGATGAAGTCGGGCTTTCTGACACCAGCGGTTATGCCCAGCCCCGTCAGGTTCACCGTCTTTTTCGCGCACTGCAGTCCATGCTGGGAGAGCGTTCGGGCGGTGCACATTTTCACAACACCCGTGGCCAGGGTCTGGCCAATGTGGTGGCTGCCCTGGATGCTGGAGTCACCACCTTTGATGCCAGCCAGGGGGGTCTGGGCGGCTGTCCATACGCTCCGGGTGCCAGCGGCAATATCGTGACCGAAGACCTGGTTTTTTTGCTGGAGAGCATGGGCTACGACACGGGCATCGACCTGCAGCGGATGGCCGCTGCGCGGGCCTGCCTGCAAGCTGGACTCGTCGGAGAGCCGCTGTATGGCATGGTGCCCGAGGCCGGTCTGCCCAAAGACTTTCGCTATGCCCGTGAGCGCGCCTGAACATGCCCTTCCATCTGACAGGACTCTGGCTTGGGTTCGCACACCACAACTCATCCTATGACTGAACAGAAACTGTCACTCGATGGCATCCGCGTCCTTGAATTCACCCACATGGTGATGGGCCCCAGCTGTGGAATGATCCTCGCAGACCTTGGGGCTGAAGTGATCAAGGTCGAGCCCTTGCAAGGTGATGCCACCCGACGCTTGATGGGATCAGGAACGGGCTTCTTCCCGACCTACAACCGCAACAAAAAGAGCATCGCGATCGACACCCAAACCGAGCAGGGCCGGGAGATCGTGCGCCGTCTTGTCGCGACCGTAGATGTGTTCAGCGAGAACTTCAAAAACGGCACCATGGAGAAGCTCGGCTTGGACTACGCGTCGCTCAGCCAGATCAACGAAAGACTGATCTATGTCTCGCACAAAGGCTTTTTACCAGGGCCTTATGAGCACCGCACCGCGCTGGACGAAGTCGTGCAGATGATGGGCGGCCTCGCGTACATGACAGGCCCGGAAGGTCGTCCCTTGCGCGCAGGCGCCTCGGTCAACGACATCATGGGCGGCATGTTTGGCGCCATCGGCGTGATGGCCGCTTTGCGTGCACGCGAGCACACAGGCAAGGGCCAGGAGGTCTTGTCCGCCCTCTATGAAAACAATGTATTTCTCATGGCGACGCACATGATGCAGTTCGCGATGACAGGCAAGCCGGCCTCACCCATGCCGAGCCGAATTTCCGCCTGGGGCATCTACGATGTTTTTACCGTGGCGCAGGGCGAACAGATTTTTCTGGCGGTGGTGTCAGACACCCAGTGGGCCATCTTCTGCAAGCGATTCAACTTTGACGATCTGGCCCAAGATGCACGACTGGCAAGCAATAACCTGCGCGTGACGGCGCGCGATTGGATGATGCCCTTGCTGCGTGAGCGTTTATCGACATGGTCGGCAGCAGAACTGGGCGCTGCGTTTGAAGTGGCCGGACTGCCGTACTCGCCGATCCGGGCGCCGCATGAATTGTTTGACGATCCGCACTTGAAGGCAACGCACGGCTTGGCCGAGATGGACCTGCCCGATGGCCGCCATGTCCGCACACCCCTGTTGCCCATCATGCTCGGCGGGGTCCGACCGTCCGTGCGACAAGGGCCACCGAAATTGGGCAGCGATACCGATGCAGTGCTGGCCTCTCTTGGCTTGAGCCAAGATGAAATTGCACGAGCCCATGTGGCTGGTGTTGTTGGCTGAATTTTTTAAACACCTGATCAGATCAATAGACGTCTAACATGACCGATCGCCAAGTTCAACGCCTGCGGTGTCTGGATGTGTGTGACGTAGCGAGCGCCACAAACAAGAAAAAACCGACATCTGCCAACGCCTGCCAGCCGGGGAGACCACCTTGGCGGTGTATGGTTGGGGTATCTGATATTTCTAAGATCTCCTGATGATCCAACGCCGTGCATTCACTGGGGCCGCAGCCGCTGCCTTGTTAGCCTTGATGGGGTCTGGGGTGCAAGCCCAGACGATTGCCAAAACCGTGCGCATTTGGGTGGGTTTTCCGCCGGGCGGCTCGGCCGATTTGCTGGCCCGCGCGCTGGCGCAACAGCTGGGCAGTTACGGCTCGCAGGTGATTGTGGAGAACAAACCGGGCGCCGGTGGCCGCATTGCACTGGAGCAACTCAAAAACGCAGACGCCGACGGATCGGTGCTGGCGGTCACGCCGGCGTCGATGATGGTGGTGTACCCGCATATTTACCGCCAGCTGAGCTACCAGCCGCTGCAGGATTTCGCGCCGGTGGCCAAGCTGGGGGCCGCCCAGTTTGTTGTCAGCGTCGGGCCGCAGGTGCCCGCTTCGGTCAAGCGGATGGCCGACTTTGTGGCCTGGGCCAAGGCCAACCCAGCGTTGGCCAGCTATGGCTCTTCGGGCGCTGGCTCGATCCCACATTTCACCGGGGTGGCGCTGGCCAAGGCAGCGGGCATCGAGCTCACGCATGTGGCCTATAAGGGCGCGGCACCGGCCATGTCCGACTTGCTCGGCGGCCAGGTGGCGGCCAATGTGGGCGTGATTTCCAACGCTTTGCCACACATCCAGTCGGGCAAGCTGCGGGCACTGGCTGTGAGCGGCCCGGTGCGCAGCGCCTTTTTGCCCGACGTGCCGACCCTGGCCGAAGCCGGCCTGGCGGCAGCGCAGGCGGTCGAATGGTTCGGCGTGTTCTTGCCCACCCGGGCTTCCGCGCCGACGGTCAACCGGCTGCATGCGGCTGTACGCGAAGCGCTCAAGGCCAAAGCCTTGCAAGAGGTGCTGAGCAAAGCCTCGTTCGAGGTGGCTGCGGGCGACAGCCCAAAGGAATTTGGCGAGCAATTTCAAGCCGACCTCAAACGCTGGGGCGAGGTGGTCAAGGTCTCGGGCTTCACACCCGAGGACTGAGAACTGGCTTGCAGCGCAGGCGACTTTATTTTTAGAAAAAACCGATCCATGACTGAATTGCCTGCTTCCCCTTCTGCCCCTGTGCTTCACACCACAGGCGGCGTAGCCACCATCACCTTGAACCGCCCGGCCCAGCGCAACCGGCTCGAAAACGGCGACCTGGCAACCCTGCTGGCGCATTTTGAGGCGGTCAACCAAGAGACCAGCGTGCGCCTGCTGGTGCTGACGGCCAATACCGCCGGCCAGCCCAAGCCGGTGTTTTGTGCAGGCTATGACATCGGCGGTTTCAACGAGCCAGGGCATGGTGCCACCGCGTTCGAGAAGGTGCCCGACGCCCTGGCCGTGATGCGGCCCATCACCCTTTGCGCGCTCAACGGCAGCGTCTACGGCGGCGCCACCGACGTGGTGCTGGCCTGCGACTTGCGCGTCGGCTTGCAAGGTATCGAGTGGCGCATGCCCGCCACCGCGCTGGGCCTGCATTACTACCCCAGCGGCTTGCAACGCTACATCAGCCGCTTTGGCGTGTCGGCCACCAAACGCGCCTTTTTGACGGCCCGGCCTTTTGACTGGCAGCAACTCGAGCGTCTGGGCTTGTTTGAAGCCTTTGTCACGGCGCAAGACTGGCAGGCCACGCAGCAGTCGCTGGTGCAAGACATCCTCGCCCTGGCCCCGCTGGCCGCGCAAGAGACCAAAAAGTCGCTCAATGAAATCGCCAGCGGCGCCATCGACTGGCCAGCCCTGCGCGAACGCGAAGCGCTGACCAGCACCAGCGCCGACTTTGCTGAAGGCCGCGCCGCCTTTGCCGAGCGCCGCAAACCGGTATTTGTGGGGCGCTGAGGCCGGCCAACGGCGTGCCATGTTTCCGCTGGGCCGCCCCAAGGAGAAGAGCAGCCTTCATGGCGGATGGTCAATCGCTGACCGGCACGAGCCGCCCTCCCAACCTTCCCCCGGCGGGGGCAGGAGTCAGGCAAGCGTACGAACTCAACAGCGGCGCTGAACACCAGCCAGGGCCGCGGAACCGGCCGCAGGCGCAGCACCCCCCGGGGGGCAGCGCAGTATGCGAAGCGATATGCGTGGGGGCTCCACCCCGCGAAGCGACAAGCGTGGAGGCTCACTCCCTGCTCAGCTAGGGCCGCGGAACCGGCTCAGCCGGGCCGCAGGCGCAGCGCCCCCTCGGGGGGCAGCGTAGTACGCGAAGCGACAAGCGTGGGGGCTCACTCCCTGCTCAGCCGGGCCGCAGGCGCAGCGCCCCCTCGGGGGGCAGCGTAGTACGCGAAGCGACAAGCGTGGGGGCTCAATCTACAGCGGCGGCAGACGCCCGACCAGTTCGGGTTTGACCACCTTGCCCAGTGAGTTGCGCGGCAAGTCGTCGACGATAAATACTTGGCGCGGCACCTTGTAGGATGCCAGCTGGGCGCGGCACAGCGCGATCAGCGCTTGCGGCTCGAGCGGCGCCTTGAGTATCACGAAGGCCGCGACTTCTTCGTCAAATTCTCTGGAGGGCCAACCCACCACGCAAGCGTCTGACACCGCCGCATGGTTGCGCAAAGTAGCCTCGATTTCCTGGGGGTAGATGTTGATGCCACCCCGAATGATCATGTCCTTGGCGCGCCCCTTGAGAAAAAGAAAACCCTCGTCATTGAACAGGCCCAGGTCACCCGGGTAAAACCAGCCCTCGCGGAAGGCCTCGAGACTGGCCTCGGGATCGCCATAAAAACCGTCGGCCACGGCCGGGCCACGGTAGCGAATCCGGCCCACGGTGCCGGGCTCTTGAAGCTGGTGCTGCTCGTTGACGATTTGCACTTCAACGCCAAAGACAGGGCGCCCCACCGACTCGCCAAAAAGCTGCTGGTCATCGGCAGACAGCACCGTGATACCGCCGCCCTCGGTGGAGCTGTAGTACTCGATGAAGTTCGGGCACAGGCTCTGGCGTATCTGCACGCGTTCTTGCGCGGTCAGCGGCGAGCCCGAGGACACCAGGGTCTTGAGCTGCCTGAGCGGCGCCAGCGTGGCCGCATCGCAGGCGAGCAGGCGGCGCAGCAAGGTGGGCACCAAAAACAGCACGCTGGCGCCGGTGCGGGCCACCTCGTCTGCCAGCTCCGCGGGCTCGTAGGGCTGCGGGCACAAGACCACGGTCCCGCCGGCGTACAGGGTCGACATGCTGAACGCCCGGCCGCCGCCAAAATACAGCGGCGTGGCATTGATGTAGGTCTCGCGGCTGCCAAAGCCCAGATCGACCCAATGCGTCCAGAAGCGATTGAGAAACTTCTGGTGGGACACCATCGGCCCCTTGGGGCGCCCCGTCGTGCCGGACGACAGCGACATGGCCAGCCCCCGGTCGCCGTCGGGAAAGTTCTGGTTGGCGTCGGCCAGCGGCAGCAGCGCCAGCCAGGCCGGCCCGGCTTCGATGCAGCGGGCGCCCTCAAAGGCCTCGCCCGGCTCGACCAGCACCGCCGCTGGCTCGAAGTGCGACGCCAGACGCTGCTTTTCAAAGGCTTTCCAGCGGCAGTCCAGCGGCAGGATCACCGCGCCACAACGCGCCACGGCGTACAGCATGAGCAGGTGTTCCACCGAGTCGCGCAAGGCAATGCCGACGATCTGCCCGGGCTGCACGCCCAGGGCCAGCAGCGCGGCGGCGCGCTGGCGAACGCCCAGATCGAGGTCGCAGTAGTTCAGCACGCTAGCGCCGTCAATGACGGCGGCCTTGGAGGGTCGCTGCCGCGCGTGCAGCGACAACTGCTCGGCCAGATTGCGTGTCGGGTCAGAGCTCAGCTTCATGCTGCGTCACCCGAGCGCAATGCCCGTCTAAATAGCCGCCGCTCAGCGAACCATTCAGCCGGCCTCTGAGCCAGCCTCACCGGGCGGCCCGCTGCGCCGCGCTGAGCCTGCTGCCGCTGGCGTCCAGGCCGTAAATGCGCAGCGCGTTGTCGCGCAGCATCTTGCGTTTGGGGATGGGGCGCAGGTTCAGCGCCTCGATCTGTTCGCGAGTGCGCTCAAAATCGAGCACCGGAAAGTCGGTGCCAAACAAGACTTTGTCCTGCCCGAAGGTGTTGATGTAGTTGATGAAGGCTTGCGGCCAGTATTTAGGCGCATGGGCATCGGTTCCGATATACACGTTCGGGTGTTTCCAGGCCATGGCGATCATCTCTTCTGCCCAGGGGATGCCCACATGAATGCCAATCAGTTTGAGTTCGGGAAAGTCGCAGGCTACCCCGTCCAGCGTGATCGGACGCCCGACGCTGCGCAGACGATGCTGCGGGTCGTACAGCATGCTCTGGCCGACCTGCAGCTGAACCGGGATGTCAAGCTCGACGCACTTGGCATAAAACGGGTACCAGCGGGCATGGTCGGGCGCCAGCTCGAACCAGTGCGGATAAAAATGCGCGCCAATAAAACCGTGCTCCTTCACGCCTTTTTCGAGCTGACGCACGCCATCCATGCCCTCGGTCGGGTCCAGCCCGGCCAGCCCATAAAAACGGTCGGGGTACTGGTTGACGGCCTGAGCCACCAACTCGTAAGGGATGTGGTAGCTGGCTTTGTGCAGCAGCGGACCGACCTTGGTGGCGATCAAAAAAGCGCGTTCGATGCCCGCTGCATCCATGCGCCGCAGCATCTCTTCGTGAGACACGCCTTGCAGCGTAGCCTGGCCGACGTTCATCTTGCCGCCAAAAAAAGCGTCACGGTTGGGGCGAATCGCCAGTGACTCCGGGGTCCAGATGTTGACCACCGCATCGATGGCCTGAATGTCGTAGCGGCTCATGAAGCGCTCCTGGTCTGCACGGGCTGGCCGTCGAGAAATTGTTCAAACTGCAGCACCGTCGCTGCCAGCGCGCCAGGGTTGAGCGTGCCCTCGGTCACCAGGTGGCTGGCACGCGGCATGAGCTGGCACACGGTCTCGAAGTACTCAAGAAACATGTCGTGCCGGGCACAGGCCAACAGCGTCGGCACCGTCACCAGCGGCAGGCGGGCGGGCTTGTCATACGCAATGGCCGCGCGGTAGGCGATCGGGTAGGTGCGGGCGGCTTTGATGACCTCGACGACTTTGTCATGCAACTCATCGGCACTGGGCAGGCCGATGCTCCGGCAGTGGCGCGCTTCGCGGCGGTACCAGGGCCAAAACAGGTAGGAGTCGCGCACAAAGTTCCAGATTCGATGGAACTGGATGCCGGTCAGGTCGATCGGCACGTCGGGCGCGTAGTGTTGGAGCATGTCTGCCTGCTCTTGCGCGCTGTAAAGCGACACCCCGTCGAGCACGAGTCGGTTCACGCGCTGCGGGTGGGCAATAGCGATCTCGCACGCAATATTGGCCCCGGTGTGGCTGCCATACAGGTCAAAGCGCTCCAGGCCCAAAGCGTCCAGCGCGCGCACATGACCATCCGCAAAATAGCGAATCGGCGGCGCCGTGCCCTCTGGCGCCGATGAGTCGCCATTGCCCAGCGTGTCGGTGGCCACCACGCGCCGGCGCTGGGACAGCACCCGCATCATCGGCTCGAGCCCCTTGGCCGAACCCGGCGAGGCGTGCAACATCACCAGTGGCAAGGGCGTGTCGCTGCTGCAGCGGCCGGCTTCGCGGTAATGCACCTGCCCTTCCGCAACATCAGCAAAACCACGCCGTATCCGTGTTGCCGGGCTGACCGGCGCCGGCATCGGGGCAAGCGTGCTCATGACCCTAGTCCTTGATGCCGGCAGCTTTGATGGACACCGCCCAGCGCACCAGGTCGTCCTTGATCTTGGCGCTGTAAGCCTCAGGCGTGGTGCCTTCGATGTCTAGGCCGTTGTCCTTCATGCGGGAGACGATGTCGGGCTGCTTGAGAATTTGCACCACCTCGGCGTGCAGCTTCTGGACGATGGCCGGCGGCGTGTTGGCCGGGGCCATCAGGCCGTACCAGGAATTGACCTCGAAGCCCGGCAAGGTTTCGGCCACGGCCGGCACGCTCGGCAGGGCTTCTGTGCGCTTGGTCGTGCTGACCGCCAGGGGGCGCAATTTACCGTCATTGATCAGACTCATGACACCGGCCACATTCACAAACGCCGCCTGCAAGGAACCGCCGAGCAAGTCGGTGTTGATCATGGCCGAACCCCGGTAAGGCACATGAATCATCTCGACACCGGTCATCTGGGCCAGGGTGGCGCCGGCCAGGTGCGTGGTGCTGCCAATGCCGACCGAGCCATAGGCCACCTTGCCGTTGTTCTTGCGGGCATAGTCGATCAACTCGGCCAGGTTTTTAGCCGGAAAGTCGGCGCGTACGACCAGCACCGTTGGGCCCGAGACGATTTGCGTGATCGGCGCGAAATCCTTGACTGGGTCGTAAGGCGGCTTGTTGGGCAGGGACGGGCTGATGGCGATCGGACCCACATGTGAGAACAGCAAGGTGTAGCCGTCTGCCTTGGCACGCGCGACCGCCGCTGCACCGATCGTGCCGTTGGCGCCACCCCGGCTGTCCACCACAAACTGCTGGCCCAGGCGCTGCGACAGCTTGTCGGCGATGGGGCGAATGATGGCTTCGGCCGGGCCACCCGAGGCCCAGGGGTTGATCACGAGCACCGGCTTGCTCGGATACACGTCCTGGGCAGCAGCCGGCGCCGTCAGGCCGGCGCAGGCCACCAAGGCCAGTGCGGTGCGCGCGATGAGGAGCGAAAAAGGGGTCATGTGACTTCCTGGGTTGAGCAGAGGAATGAACAAGAGGTGAATGGGTTGGAGTCGGTGCACTGGCCGACGCCTCAATAATCCACCTGACGGGTTGATAAACTGTATAGTGGATAAATTATGAGACTGGGCTGTGAGACTGTCAACAACGCAAGATGCGCCTTCGACTCGCGCCCCCACGCTGGCCGGTCATCAGGGCGCGGAGTAGAAAGAGCCGATTGGAAAAAGACCCCAACTTCGTGACGGCGCTGGCGCGTGGCCTGGATGTGCTGCGCTGCTTCACACCGGAGCGCCCGGAGCTGGGCACCACCGAGATCGCGCGCCTGACAGGCCTGGCCCAGTCCACCGTCTGGCGGCTTTGCTACACCCTGACCCAGTACGGCTGCCTGACCCCGGGCCGCACCGCCGACCGCTTGCGGGTCGGCCCCGGCGTGCTGCTTCTGGGCCATGCGGCGGTCACCCACACGGGCCTGAGCGAGTTGGCGCTGCCGCTGATGAAAAGTCTGGCCGACGAGTTCGAGGCGTCGGTCTCGCTGGCGCAGCGCTACCGAACCGGCATGGTGATCATCCAGCGCAGTGAAGCGCCCAACATCGTGAAGGTCGATCTGCACATTGGCGCAAGCATCGCGATCAGCCATTCCTCGCTCGGCCTGGCCTATCTGGCGGCCCTGCCCGCTGACGCGCGCCAAGAGCTTCTGGCCGCGCTCGAGCGCGAGCACCCGCAGGACTGGGACAAGACACTAAGGGGCATCCAGCAGGCGCAGCAAGAGTACGACCAACAGGGCTTTGTCTTCAACCTGGGTAAATCACACGCCGACATCAACGCCATCGGCCTGCCCGTCGTCTCCCCGGACGGCCGACACATCATGGCGCTGACCTGCGGCGGCGCCCGCTCCCGTTTCAGCCGCGAGATCCTGACCCACCAGGTGGCCCCAGCGCTCAAGGCAGTTGCCACTGCGCTGGCGCCTGTGCTGGGGGCTGACTTGCAGGCTTGAGTATTAAGGCGGGGCTGGCAGCTAACCGATCACTGTCCGAGAAGCGTCAGCGGATTATCAAAGCCGCCTCTTTTTTGGCCCGAGTCAAGGCCACATAAATCAGCTTGCGTTTGCTGCCAGTATCTAACGGATCACCCAGATAAATTTTGGGTGCCATCACAATCACTCGGTCAAACTCAAGGCCTTTAGCCCGATGCATCGTCGCGAAATAAGTCGCTGACTTATGCGCTGATGCAGTTTGAGTTTCATCGATGACGGCGGTCTGTAAGCCATGGGACTGAAAGTATTTGACCAGTGCATCCCTCGATTTTTTGGATTCTGTAATCAAACAGGTGGTGGCCGTGACATCTTCACTATCTTGTGCGATCCAGACCTTGGCCAAGCTCATCGCTTGAGACAGCGCCTCTTCATTCGATTGAACCTCAAGCACCTTAGGCACAGGCCCGTGAGACAGCGACTTATACCGTTTGGTCTCATCATGGCCATCGTCAAGGTCGTCGATCTCGCAACCTTCCAATACAGCCACGGCTTGCCTGCGAATCTCGTCGGTAGTTCGGTAATTTAGGTACAGCTTTTTAGACCTGCCTCGGATGTCGATGCCACACTTGCTCATCGCCGCTTTGTTTCGCGTGTAAATACGCTGATGTCCATCACCCACGAAGAACAAATCATTGGTGCTGCGGACGATCATGGCCCGCAATAGCCGCAGGGCCTGCGGCCCCAAATCTTGCGTTTCATCGATCACGATGGCACTGTATGCAGCGGGCACCTTGCCCTCTTTGATTTCCTCGTCCATTAACGCGGCTACCTCACGGTAGGCATCATCAACCTCTTTGAGTTTGCGCGAAGCCAGCTGCCCCCGGTACTCCTCAAAAACGGGCCAAATCGCATCGCGCTTGGCCCGACTCAAAACCACACCGCGCCCAGTTCTTCGCACAGCACGGTATTCATCTTTAGTCGTCAAGCCATGGGCCAGCACCACCTGCTCAAGCTCGTCAGCGTAAAAACTGTCGGGTAAGTCCAGGCTCACATCCTTCACGGTCATAGCGGCCTGCCAGGCTTGTAGTGCCCCATCAGCCTCACGACCATAAACAATGCGGTGCTCTAGTTTTCTAGACCGCATGAAACCATGCACCCAAGAATCCAGATTGCGCACTTCAATCCTGGACAAAGTGGCCTTGGAGCACAGGGTCTTTAGGTTGTCTTCGATGTCCTGCGCCAGATTTTTAGTGAAGGTCGTGAACAGCACCTTTTGCCTTTCAGTGGCACGGTTTTCCGCTAGCCACTTGGCCCGGTGCATTGCCACCACCGTCTTGCCAGTGCCTGCGCCCCCTAATACACGCACCGGGCCGCTACGGTCACCCGAGGCCAGCTTGTACTGTGTGGGGTGCAAGAACACGCGCCACTGTGCCAGCGGTGCATTCATGATAGCCACCATGGCCTCATCGTCCACCACCACAAAGCGTGACTGCGACTCAGGCGTTTGCAAGGCTGCACCAAAGTTAGTCGTATCAATCGTACGGTCCACGCGGGTCTCACGGGCACTCAAAATTTGCTCCGCCGTATCGCCAGCCGCCATCAAGAACAAGCCCTCATAAGCCTCCACGGGCAGGCAAAACTGCAGCGCATCCAGCTCGGCTTCGGTCGCTACAGGCCTGACGCGATCAATCATTTCGGGAGGTACCCCTAGCGCCACCAAGTCGTGATCCGACACGCCTTGGGTGATGGGCTTTGAGGCGGACCTCTCGGGTAAAAAAGCTTGTGTCGTTTGGGACTTCGCTTCATTGACGGTGGCTGGCGCGGGCTGCACCTGCACCGCCTCTTCCACTTGAACCATCTGCATGGCCCCGGTCACCGGATTGATGATCAGTTTGCGGCGCTCTGCCCAGCGGTAAGCCTCGTCGTGCTTATTGACATGCAACAACACATACACATCGCCTTGATCGGGCTTGAAAACAATACCGCGCCAATCACCATCAATGCGCACCGACTTCATGTTCTGGTCTGCCGCGGCATGGATATTTTCGTAATTAATGCCCGAGCTTTTAGGGTCGCTCTGAAACTTGATTGCCCACTTCATCACCCTGGACTGAACGCCCGACGGCAACTTGGACAAGTTCAGCAGGAAATCCTGCGACAAGGCTACCTTTGGCTTGAGACTCATGCTTTGCTCCCTGCAGACATTTCCAGATTCAATTTCAGCGCGACAGCGTCCACCCACAGTGCACCCGCTACTGTCAGGTCATCCGACAGCAGCAGTACCGACCAGCCCGACTGCGACCAGGCATCGCCCATGTCTTCTTGGTCGGCCGTCAACAGCACAAGCAGGCGGTCCGACCATGCCAGTTCGGCCTCGGCAATCACTTGCCCGCGATCATTGGCCAACTCATGACCCACCAAAGGCACTGGAGCGTGCATGTGGGCCAATTGCCGCAAACCTGGCCGCAAAGGCGGCAAAGTCTGATCAACAGCATCCGCCCAATCCTTGGCCAACATCTGCTGATCGGCACTCGCAGCCCCGGAGCCAGCGGCAGTGACCGACACCCAACCCGCGCAGTCTCCCGCGTCCATTGCCGAGCGCGTAGCCAGCAGCATGCCCTGCAGCATCTGTTGCTGGTTAAACAAAGCCAACCATTTGCGCCAATTCAATCGCAAGGCTTCGACATCGTCCATGCCCACGTCGTCAAGCAACACCACACCCGGTGCCAACAAACCCTCGCGGACTCCTGTGGCATAGGCCATAGGCCACCAGCTCAACACCGTGGGTGCTGCGTCACCTATGGACAAAACGGGAGCGAACCCCGCCTTGGGCGCTTGCATGTCGGTAGGCAATTGAGCCGACAAGCGGCCCATCTTGCTCTCCACCAAGATCTTTTCGTCCGCTGTCGATGGCACCATCAAGTAATTCAGCCATAAAACATTCCGCTGAATCGCCACAAGCGCCGCATCCTGTGTGCCATCGCCCACAGGCGTGGCCAAAAACGCCAACAACTGCGCAATCGCATGCTGCGCAAATGCGCCAGGTAAGGCACGCGGCACCTGCGCGGGGGCCTTGTCACCATCATGGCGGCGCAAAGCCGCCGTAGGCGAATCCAGATCAGTTTTTGCATGGCCGTCCAGCGCGGCTTTCACATCATCGTGGGTTACTGACCACACCCAGAACTTGCCACTCATCACCAGGGCGCTGCGCTTGTTGGCGTCCTCGCGCAAAGAAGCCTGGTGGTACTGCCAGCCATCGCAAAACACGGCCACGGGCTTACGCAATGTCCCGCTTTGCCACGGCCAAATGATGAAGTCAGGTTTGCTGGGCACAGCCACGCCATCCGAAGTGCCCAGATTACGTTGAGGTTCGATCTTGTACCGTTGGCCGTTGACCTCGATCACATAACCCGACTTGCCGTTGATGATGTCTTGCACCAACTTCACACGCGGCAAACCTGCCACGCTGCCCATGCGCTTGAGCGACTCGATGAACCTGGCTTCCAGCACCGAATCAAAGTTGGGGTTGATGAAAATCTCGCTGATCGAAGGCACTTGAACCAACTGAGGCAAAGCAGCCACCAGTTCTGTCAACACCTCCGCCGCACGGTCACGGGATACCTGTTGCATGTTGCGGCCCAAGCGGTACTGGTAAACGCAACGGTAGCAGCCGTCTTTATCGGGGTCATCCTGGCATGGGCAAGAATTAACGACCTCCAGTGCCATGCGAAGCACATCGGCCAAAGTTCCGGCTTCCTGGGCCAGCAACTGGTGCAAATACCCGGTTCCGCCTGGCACCGAGTCGTAAAGCATCACGTAATGCCTGCGCGACCCACCATCCTTGCCTGGCTCATCCTGCACTACCATGCGCAAGTGATCGACTTTTCCACCAAAGCGCTTTTTCAGACCCAACTGCAAAGCCGCCATGAAAGACTGCACCACCTGCTCATCCACACCGCTGCGGGTGTAGGGCACCAAAATGCGCAGCGCCTCTGAATCAAACTCACGGTACAAATACAGACACTCCAACAAATTGTCGGGTTCCTCGGAGCCATGTGCCGTGCAATCAAAACTGTGCGTCTGCCCCACCGGGTCGGACTGCCGTTTAGGCAGCTTTTGAACCTTGCCGCAATGCTTGCACAGCTTGAACCCCGGCCGAGTTGATTCTTTGTCCGCCACCTTGAACTCATCGCCGGGCTTGGACAGCTCGCCGAAGTTAACGTCCCTGAAAGTCACTTTGGACACAAATTCAAAACCAAAGGGTAAGCCCCCCGTCTCGACCTGCCAGGCCACCGCCACGTCCTTGGGCTCAAAGTCGGCCATCAACTGGCGCACATAAAACTTCGGCTCTCTGTCATCGGCGCTGTCATCAATGCGTACCTTGGTGTCATCGCTGTTGGCAATGGCCTGCTTGAACCGCAGCAAAGTCCGTTTTTGAGCTGAATCGCCCCACATTGCGTCTCCACAATGCGGACACACAGCCGCGGTGTCCTGGCTCCGCTCGAGGTTTTGCATGTGGTGACACGAAGGACAAAAGCGCCAAGACTCTGTCTTAGCCAAGCTCATGTTGATCTGGTCCACCTCAACCCGACGCTGGTTGGCATAAAAACGATTTTCGGGGGCAAACTCCGATAAAGCCGAATTGGCTGGACGCTCATATTTGAAGGCGGGCAAAGCCACGTAGTTGCCCTGTACCTGCTCGCCCTCGTTCTTTTTACGCCAGAGCACCGACTTCAACTCGATGCCCGCCTCGGGGAAAGCATAGTTCGGAATCAAGCCCATATCGGTCAGCGTACCCAGTAAGTCCCGGCCATTGATCTCGGCAATAAGCTCCATCAGCTTGCCGCGCTCGCGCGCCAAATCGTCCAATTCATTGCGCGTTGCATCGTCCTGCGGTTTTTGTTTCACCGCACGTATCGAGGTGTCAACCTGGTCCTTGCGCTTTTTGTAACCCTTACGCTCTTCAACCAAGTCTTCCAGCGACTTGAGTAAGCGTGTACGCAAACCATCCTTATCACCCTGCCCTTGCATGTAGTCACGCAGCCTGTCACTTACAGCCTGATTGACCTCGGTGCCCAGCAAAGCCAAAAAGCCGTCCAACAAGCGAGTCTCGTGGGTCAACACGTGGCCGGCCAGGTTGTAGGGAAACCTTTCCTGGTTGTTCACCTCCACCGCGTCCAAAGCCACCGAAGTCCTTTCTGGCAATGCCGTGACAGCAGAAATTCCGCTGACCCAGTCATCCATGCAATAGGCAAACAACTGCCTGCGCAACACTTCGGCCGCTTGCAAAAACACCCCTGGCGGAGCCACATCGCCCGACATCATCTCCTGCGTTTCTTCAAAGAAATACAGGTCGTGCGGACTGGCACCGTCTGCCAGCGTGGTGGTCATGGCATTGCCATCGCGGCGACCAGCACGGCCCAAACGTTGCAAATAACTTGCCTGATTGGGAGGCACCGAGCACAGCAGCACCGACGACAAATCGCCAATGTCCACACCCATCTCTAGCGTAGGGGTTGCCGACAACAAGTTTTCGAACCATGGCTTTGGCGCTTTCGATTTGAAGCGAATCTCCAAGGCCTCGCGCTCCTGGCGCTGCAACAAACCTGTGTGCTCTGCGGCAATCACACGGCGCATGTTGCCTTGGCTGTAACGTCGTGACAGCCAGCCCCCAGCAGACTGCAGCTGCTCATAGCGCTCATCCGTCGAATCCAGACATGGCATGTCCAATAACTGCGGGGCATCCTCGGCGGCCACGGTCAGCATCCTTTTGCCCTGCGGCGCTGCCAGATACATCACCTCGGTCGTCAGCACCAAAGCCTCAGGACGAATGGCCAAGCTCACGCCCAAATGGCTTTCTGTGGCCACCAAAATGCCCTCTTGCACCATCACATCGGCAGCATCCTTGAACAAGTCAGCCGCCAAGCCTGGCCCCATCAACAGGCCCTGACCTCCAAACACTGCATCGGCCCAGCGGTCAAACCAGGTGGGTCGTTTGTCACCCTTCACTTTGTCAAACGCGCTGTGCTTGCCCAGCGTCACCAACACCGGGTGAGGCGTGTACTCGCTCATGGGAGGCATCCAGATCTTGCGCCCCGGCAGCTGGCTCAGCACATAGACCTTTCCCTCCTCGGCAAACTTCTCCATGCCCTCATGCAGTACAGCACCCCGCTTGCGCATATGGGTCAATACACCCCACAACCAGCGCGCCACCGTGTCTGTTTGCACCCCTCGCAGGCCAAACTTTTCGTCAAATACTGGCACCAACTTGTCCACCAAGGGGGCCAGTCGCGACAGAGGCACTGACAAACTCGCCTTACCAATTCGCTCAAGCGTGCGGCCCCTATGGCTCAAATACGTCATCTCGCTGACCGCCTGCCAAAGCAAACGTTTTCGCACCAGCTCGGGCAAGCGGCTATTGTTGGGTAAGGCGCCCTTTTGCAACAACTCCACAGACCAGTCCGGATGCCAGGTCATATTGGGGCCAATGAACTCAGCCACCAACTGCTCGGGAGCCAAATTCAACACCGCTCCCGGCTTGTCAAAGCTCTGCGCCATTTGTGCCAAAAACACTGACCACGACAGCTCTTTCGGCACCACCTCGTCCATCACCTTGGACAAAGCCATGCGCACATTGTTTTGGTAAGTGCGCGCCCCGAAAAAGCCCGCACGGTGCGCTGCGTCCTGCACCGAATCCGAAAAAGCTATCAGCTTCTTGTCATCGTTAAAAGGGCTGGCCCAAGAATGCTCAACTACCTGCGCACCCAGCGTCGCATTGCGGGCACCCACCAGCAGCATGCGGTCACGCTCACCGCAGGCCGGGCAGGTGTTGTCGTGGCGGGTGTATTGAACTGAACCAATCGAAAAACTCTTTTGCTCAGTCACCCGAAAAATCGGTAACAACGTTTCCTCGCTGCAAGCCACACAAGCCGTGCTACCGGTGTGCTGCAAATTGCCGCAAGCAGTACACACCTGCTGCATCACACCTTCGACCTGAGGCCGCCTCAAGCTTTTGGCCGCATAAAACCGCGTCACTTCGGGGCGCAATGCAAACCAGGTGTTGTAAATCTCATCGAGCTTGATAGAGAGCTTGCTGCTCGACTGCACCAAACGTGACAACCAGCCCGTGGTGCGGCAGGCCGTGCACTGGATCAAGGGCAAATACACACCGTCCGGGTTGGCGGGTAGATCGGCACTGCTACGCAGCTTGACGTCTTGCGGGTTCACCGCCAGGTTGGCTACCATGCGGCGCAACTCGCGCATCCACATCTGCACCCGCAGGGTCAACAGCGGCCGACCAGCAGCACCACCAGGCACTCTGGCCCAAGCCACCAACACCAAAAGCGCATCCAAAATATCGGCGACCAAAGGCTGCATCGCCAAGGGCAAACCGTTTTTCAGTTGCTGCTTCAAATCTTCGTAATGCACCACCTGGCCCTTGACCAGCTTGAGCATGTTCACGAAGATTTGATGCTTCTTGAGCTGCTCGCCCAATTGCAAACGCCAAGTCAATTCGGTCACATCGGCCGGTTCAGGCAAGTCCGGAAAGAACACCCCATACCAAGCGCTTACCGCCTCCTCGGGCGAAGTAAAGCGGCTCGCGTCCAACTGCTCTTTGGGGTTGCTCAAAGACGGGAACACGTAATCGATGGTCGCCTCCTCCAGGAACACGCCCACCGACTGCCGGTTTTCCGTGATCACCGACTCCGGCTCAAACGGCACGCCAAACACCTGCCGCGCATAGTCACGCAAAGGCTCTGCATCAGAAGCACCACCCAGCGTGGCAGAAGTGCCGGCACAGATCAAATGCCCCTCGGGCGACTTCAGTCGCGCCCGCAAGCGCCGCAGCAGCAAGGCCAAGTCGGTACCCTGGGCACCGTCAAAGGTGTGCAGCTCGTCCACCACCACATAACGCAAAGTCTCAGGCCGGTTGCGATCCCACAGCGTGCGGTCTTTCGGCCGCAGCATCAGGTAGTCGAGCATCTTGTAGTTGGTCAGCAAAATGTCGGGCGGGTTCTTGCGCAAACTGTCCCGGTCGGTGATCACCGTGGTGGGCGTCATCACTGTGCCCTGCCCAGTGCCCACCGCATTGCCTCCCACATACAAGCCCACGCGCAATCCTTTGAAGGCAGGCACGTTGGCCACCAATTCTGCAAAGCGACGGGCCTGGTCCGACGCCAGTGCATTCATGGGGTAAATCACCAGGGCTTTGACACCTGCCTCACCTGCCTTTTGGCCGCGGGCGCAATGGTCCAAGACCGGGTAGACAAAACACTCCGTCTTACCGCTGCCCGTGCCTGTGGCGACCAATGTGCTGCTGGCTAGGTGCTGGCTTGACAAACGCTGCCATGCGCCCTCTTGGTGCGAAAACCCGGGATGCTCGGTTTCAAAATCCCTGAAGAACTTTTTACCCGACGCTCCGGGGGTGAACGGCAAGCCCAGTTGCAGGTATGGCCCCTTGAGCCAGCCCGCTGGCTCTTTAACAAACCGCGCCATGATGCCGCCCATGAAGTCATCAGAAGCCTCAAAGCCGGTGGTTAAGAACTGTCTGAGGCCTTCCTGAATGTCTTTGGCCAATAGTGATGGAAGCATTTATTTCTTATCCCTGAACGCCAGTCAAATCCACTAGATAACCAAGTTGCCATGGTTCGGCAGACAGCCAAGATGACCCACTGATTTCAGTGGTCAATACGCCCACCCGAGATGGATTGGCTGTTTTTCTGCATTTGTCGCCGGGTTTCATGGCGCAGCCTTTTTTTTCCCACCGATTTTTTTCTGCAAAGACTTCACTGTTTCCAGAAAAGCCGTCTCGACTTCCGACGGTTGCTCAAGCTGTTGGGCGCGGAATTTGACATATTCGGCTTCGGCTTTTCCCAGCGCCTGCTGGTGGCTGACCTGGCCAGCCCCCTGCAGTGTTTTGCCGCCCATGGCCACGATCAATTGCTCCAGGTGCGCCAGCCAATTGTTCATGTAGGTTGGCTCCTGATTCATAGCGCGAAACTCTGCAGCGTCGAAATAGGCCGAAACCAAGGTGTTCAAGCGCTTAAGCTCGTCTGCATTCAGATAGTTTTTGGCATTGCCAATTTCAGCTTTTTTGGGGACCGATCCGCTAAACGACAACAGGCCCATAAACGGTTTTCCTGCATCGGCCTGCTGTGCAATGACCTCGGCTGCGGTGCGCCCGTGTGCAGCGTAGTGCAGCTTGTTCTGCACCGTTTTAAAAAACTGGGTACTGGCATCAGACTTAGGGTCGTAATCCACACTGGTCGCATACAGGTCAAGCACCTGCCGATAAAGCACCTTTTCGCTGCTGCGAATGTCACGGATACGGTCAAGGAGCTCTTTCCAATAGCTGCCACCGCCCAAATTTTTGAGGCGGGCGTCATCCATGGTGAAGCCTTTTTCCAGGTACTCGTGCAGACGCTCGGTGGCCCAAATACGAAATTGCGTGCCACGCGACGAGCGCACCCGATAACCCACAGCCAAAATGGCCTGCAGGTTGTAAAGGCGCAGATTACGCTTGACTTGCCGTGCCCCCTCTTGCCGAACTTGTAAGTCATCCTTACAAGTTGCGCTCTCGGGCAGTTCGCCTTCGGCAAAGATGGCTTTCAGGTGCTGGGTGATGTTTTGCGGCGTCGTCTGAAAAAGTTCGGCCATCTGAGCCTGCGACAGCCAAACGGTGCCACCAGACATGCGCACTTCCATGGCTGGCTTGCCACCGTCGTGTTGATAAAAAACGATCTCGCCAAGGTCGGTCATATTCGCCATATCAGCATCCTCCCTGGCTCTGTTCAAAAAACGCCCAAGCCGTCCGGTAGTCTTCTTCGCGGTTGGCGCGGGCGAAGGGAGCGGTGAAGGTGCGGGTGACTTGGCGGGGACCGCCGGGTTGGGTGTCGTCGGTGACGGTCATGGCGATGGTGGTGCCGTCGGGGACGAGGAAGGTGCCGTCTTTATAGAGGTCTTCCCAGCCGTGGTTGCCGTCTTTGGTTTTGCCCTCTAGGGTGGTGATGCGGGTTTTGGGGGTGGTGCGGCTGCCTTTGCGGGGCAGGCCAACGCCGACCAGGCCTTTGCTGTTGGTGAAGACGATGCGGCCCTTGATGTCGTACCAGGTGTCGCGCTCGTAGCCTTGCATGACCGGGAACTGCACGCGGTAGATGAGCTGCAATTCGTCGAGTGTGAGGCCGAGGGCCTGGGCGACCAGCACGTCGATTTCTACCAAGGCCATGCGGCGGGCGTAGTCGCTGCGCAGGGCGCAGTGGCGGGTCCAGTCGCGTGTCAGGTTTTGCCAGAAGTCTTGTGGCAGACGCGGGTTGTCGGGCTGACTCCAGCTTTGCTCAGGAAAGGTCGGAGCGAAGACTTCTTCCCACAGGGGGGCGTAGTGGGTGGTGAGGCAGTTAAGCACCAATGAACGGGCTGCGATATTCGGCTGCAATGAAATGGGAATAGGTAACTGTCCAACGAGGGTGGTGTTTGCGTGCCCCATTCCAGTCGACTTGACACGAAAATCAGCTAACAAAGACTGGGTGTAGGCCATGGAACCACACAACTGTTTAGAGTCACGAAATGCGTGCGCAAGCAGGGTATTAATATGCGCAGCACCCGGAGGCATAAGTGTCGTTATGAGGGTTCTCTCCGAAGACGATCCGATCATCTCCCGATTCACGAGACGGTAGTAATCAGTCACGGGGCGACGGATCGTTCTAGGCCACGTTCCAAATTCACCACTGCGATCCGCCTCTTCAGGCGTCATATCACCCCAATTCAAACGAACCATAACCTCTTCCTCCCAGCTCACCCTCGGTGTTCGGCGCAGGTATTCGGCCTTGTCGGCCATGGGGCGGTAGTTGGTGCGGGGTAGATAGTCGTCGGGCAGGGTCTCGAGCTCGATGATGTCGTAGTGCCCGTTGGCGGTGCAGACCTTGCGCGGGGTTTTGTTGTAGGGATTGGCCAAAAAGAAGTGCGGGCCTGAGAGCACCCAGTCTTCGGGTGTTGCAGCAAATCCGTTGTCGCTGTTGGGGCGGCGAGAGATGGTTTTATCGTCTTGGGCCAGCTTTTCGTTCCAGTGCTGAGTGGAAAAGTAGTCATCGCCCAGATCGGCCAGACGCTTCGGAAAAACAGCAAGTTTGCTTAAAACGCTGCTCAATTTGCCAGCGTGCAAGGCGGGCAAACGAGCACGGCGTGGAGGAGTGCCGGGTTCATCGTAGAGCTGGGCGAAAGTAGCCAATGCCAGCTCGTCCACTAAGACGATGCGGTCGCGATGCCCTGCAGTGTTCCACTGGCCTTGTTCGTTTTTGTAGCCCCCAACCTCGCCTTGTCCATCATGCAAATAACAGGCATCTACCGTGGCCGGGGTAAACAAGTTGGCCAGTTGGTCGAAGGCGGGCTGGTTTTGCACAGGGCCATAAATATTGACACTGTATTTGGTCAGGTGGTGGACTTCAGCAAACAAGGCGAGCTCGTTAACGAACTGGAAGTGTCGTCGCAGCCTGGTATAGACCACCTCGCGCAAGCCACCACCCGTTGGATCGTCAAAAGGCCCTTCGGGGTGCAACAAGCCAGTCACCCCCTTTGAGCTGCTGATCTCCCAAGCTAGTGGCATGAAGCACTTGTATAGGTTAGCCTTCATGCCTTGCAGCAGCGGGTAGTTCTGCACAGCGTTCAAGAAGTTCTGCGTGCCTTCGGCTTCCTGCAGCTCTTCGGTCCACGCCTGTTGCAATCCAGTAAATCGCTCAAAGGCCTCGGTCCGCAGTTTGGCCAAGTCGCTAGCACTGATTTTGCGGATGGCGAACACAGGGTTGCGCTCGCCCAGCACACCAGACTCGTTCCACTCCACCTTAAGCCAAGGCGGGTTACCTAAGATCAAATCAAAGCCGCCACGCTGCAACAATACATCGGCAAAGCACAGCTCCCAATGCATGAACTTGCGGTCAGCAGCGACAGCCTCGACCAGTGCGATGCGAGGGAAGTTTTGGCGCAACTTGCTGATGCGCAGTTGGCCCAGCTTGTCGTGGAGGTTGGGTTGGTCGGCGGCTTGGGCCAGGGGCAGTTGAGTCTCGAAGCCGTCCAGGCTGCCTTGCACTTCAGGAAAGATAACTTGCGGCGCTTCGCGCTCTGTGGGTTGCAAGTCCAGGCCAGGTTGCAGGCCAATGTCAACGATATTGCCTTCTAGGATGGCGCCCACTTCCATCCACCACTGTTCACGGCTGGGCAGTTGCTGGGCTTTGGTGATGGGCCAGAACCACAGGGCGCACCAGTAGTCCATGACGAGCTTGAGGCGGCGGTAGGGGGTGGCCAGGTCGCCGTCTTCGTTCAGCAGGCCTTGTTTGCGGATGGCTTCTTTTTGGGCGCGGGTGATGGGGTCTTGGGACTGGGCGGGAATGGGGGATGGACCCCGGGTCGAGCTCGGGGTGACAGGCTCCGAATGCGGCCAGACGCTGATGGCGTCTTCGGTGCGGGCGCGGTCGCGGGCCATGGCCTTGGTGTGTTCGGCCCATAGCTCTTGCACGCGGGCGCTGAGCTGCTGGAGGCGCTTGAGTTCGTGCGGCTCCAGCGGCTTCATCATGGCTTTGCGCCATGTCTTCAGGCTGTCGAACTCTGTTTTGTAGAGCGCCTTGGCGGTTTTGTCGGTGTAGTCGGACATGCCGGGGTCGGGCAGCAAGAAGTGCCAAATTTCGTCGGGCTGGCGTGGCTGGTCTGCGGTGGCGCGGCGCGGGGGTTCTTCGTGCCAGGCGGGTTTGGCTTTTTTGTCCAGGCTGCTGGCTTTGTAAACCTGGTGGCGGGCACCGATGAGGCTGTTGCCGTTGAACAG
>CAIMVC010000091.1 GCA_903844825.1 uncultured Burkholderiales bacterium
CTACGACGAATCCATGACGGCTGCGGTCGCCGCGTTCAGGGCAGGCAATGCGCCGCACATTTTGCAGGTGTTTGAAGTGGGCACCGCCACTATGATGGCTAGCAAAGGCGCCATCGTTCCAGTAGGCAAGGTGATGGCCGATGCTGGTCAGAAGTTTGACCCTAAGGCCTACATTCCCGCTGTGGCCGGTTATTACACCGCCCCCAACGGCCAGATGCTGAGCTTCCCTTTCAATAGTTCTACTACGGTGTTCTATTACAACAAGGACGCCTTCAAAGCTGCCGGACTGGACGCCGAAAAGGCTCCGGTCACCTGGCCAGAAGTCGCTCTGGCCGCTGCCAAACTCAAAGCCAACGGCCACAAGTGCCCCATATCTATTGCGTGGCAAGGCTGGACCCAACTGGAGAGCTTCTCTGCCTGGCACAACGTGGAGTTCGCCACCAAGTCCAACGGACTGGCTGGTCTGGATGCCCGCATGAAGGTGAATTCACCCCTGCACCAACGCCACATTGAGAACTTGGCCAACATGGCCAAACAAGGCCTGTTTGTCTACAAGGGACGCGGTAACGTGCCTGAAGCGAGCTTTATTTCGGGCGAGTGCGCCATGATGAACACCTCCTCGGGTTTTTACGGCAACGTGAAGAAAAACGCCAAGTTTGCCTACGGCCTGGCCCCCCTGCCCTACTACCCGGATGTGCCCGGTGCGCCCCAAAATACCGTGATAGGCGGTGCCAGCCTGTGGGTCATGGCCGGCAAGAAACCCGCTGAGTACAAGGGCGTGGCCCAGTTCTTCACCTTCTTGTCCAGCCCCGAAGTGCAATCGGCCAGCCATAAGCGCACCGGCTACCTGCCGGTCACAACCGAGTCGTTCAAACTCACCGAAAAATCCGGTTTCTACAAGGAAAATCCAGGTACCGATGTGGCGGTGAACCAGATGATTCGCAAAGTCACCGACAAGAGCCGCGGGATCCGGCTGGGCAACTACGTGCAGATCCGCGGGATTGAGGACGAGGAACTCGAGCAGGTCTGGAGCGGCAAAAAGTCCGCCGCGGAGGCACTCAATGCAATCGTCGCGCGCGGCAACGAGCAACTCGAACGCTTTCAAAAAGCCAACAAGTAAGCGACGCATGAGCCGGTGGCAGGCTCACTTAAGCTTGCCACCGCTGCTGCCTGAGGCCCTCAACGTGGCTCAGGCAGCCCACCGCTGTCTGAATTTTTTGAGTTGATTTGAACCTGAACCCGGCAGTTGGCCGCTGATATCCGCATGAAACGTCAAATGAATCAACGCGTTGCAGACACGGTACTCATCACCTCCGGGGTGAGAGCGCTGCGCCCAACGGATTTAGGTTGAACTGACTTCATGGAAAAACGTGTTATTTTCCGCTCGCGGTGGCTGCCCTGGCTGCTGCTGGCACCGCAACTGACGATCGTGCTGCTGTTCTTTTTCTGGCCAGCCGGGCAGGCGCTGGTGCAGTCATTGCAAATTCAGGACACCTTTGGCGCGTCGACCGAATGGGTGGGACTGGACAACTTTCGCCAACTTTTTAGCGACCCGCTGTACCTGGCCTCGTTTCGAACCACCGCCTTTTTCTCAGTGATGGTGGCCAGCCTGGGGATCAGCCTATCGCTGCTGCTGGCGGTCTTTGCCGACCGCATCATCAAGGGCGCGCTGGTCTATAAAACCATGTTGATCCTGCCATACGCCGTGGCACCGGCTGTGGCGGCCGTGCTGTGGGTCTTCATGTTCTCGCCATCGTTGGGCGTGGTGTCGTACTTTCTGGGACGCTTTGACTATGACTGGAACCACCTGCTGAACTCCGGCCAGGCCATGGCTTTGATCATCATGGCTGCCGTGTGGAAACAGATCTCTTACAACTTCCTGTTTTTTCTGGCCGGCCTGCAATCGATTCCCAAGTCGCTGATTGAAGCTGCAGCCATTGACGGGGCCAGGCCCTGGCGGCGCTTCTGGACGATCCAGTTCCCCCTGTTGTCGCCGACTACATTTTTCCTGCTGGTCATCAACGTGGTCTACGCCTTTTTTGACACCTTCGCCATCGTCGACGCCGCCACGCAGGGCGGCCCGGGACGCGATACGTCGATCCTGGTCTACAAGGTGTACTACGACGGCTTCAAGGCCATGGACCTGGGCGGGTCGGCGGCGCAATCGGTCGTCCTGATGCTGATCGTCATTTTGCTGACGGTGGTGCAGTTTCGCTATGTCGAGAAGAAAGTTCAGTATTGATATGGCCCCCACGCTTGCCACTTCGTGTGCTGCGCTGCCCCCCGAGGGGGCGCTGTTTTCCTCGGGGCGGCCCTTCGGAAAACTGTCGGCC
>CAIMVC010000092.1 GCA_903844825.1 uncultured Burkholderiales bacterium
CCAACAATATTGCCACTACAAGAAAATCAGAATGGCAGCGCTAAGTGCTTGATTTTATTGGGGCTGAGTGGGTAAAAAGTCGGGGAAACTCGATTTGGTGTCGAACTCGGGGGGCCAACTGCTTTATTGCCCGAACTGGAGCGAAGCTTTGCCATGTTGCCGCGTAACGCTGCTGCATTTATTGCAGAGACCGATGACGATCTTGCACGGTGCTTGCGCAGGGCGTCGGCTTTGGCCCAGTCGCTGCCCAACCAGGCTGCGGTGGACTTTGACACCCAGGTACAGCAGGCCTTGGCCTCTTTGCCCTCCACCGATACACAAAGCACCGAGGTGCAGCGCTTGGTTCGCCTGCGTGTAGGGCAAGACCGTTATCGCCAGGCCATGCTGTCTTATTGGGGCGGCGCTTGTGCCGTCACGGGTCTGACGCTGGCCCCCCGCACTGCGCGCCAGCCACGCCAAGCCCTGGTCGGACTGCACCACCGATGCTGAGCGGCTCGACGTGTTCAACGGCTTTCTACTCAGCGCCAATCTGGACGCGCTGTTTGACAAGTTTTTGATTTCATTCACCGACCTCGGCGAGATATGTATCAGCTCGACGATCCCCGAGATCTGCTGTCTGCAGCTGGGTTTGTCCGGGGAAATGAAACTCCGCTGGATGGCGCCTGCACACCGGCACTATTTGGCGTTTCATCGCGAAAGATTCGGTCGTATCTAGACACGCCGGGGCGTCGGCCAAAACCGCTTGCCGTCGCTGGCCGCGTAACCCAGGTGTTGCAGGGCTCGAGCCAAGGGAAAACCCTTTGTTGAATCGACTATCGAACAATTTCGATCGTTAATCGCTCAAATTGTTTTCCGCTGAAGATCTGTAATTGCCTCAAGCGGCTAAAGTTGCGGCCAAGCGATTCCGGGCTTGGTGCCCGCAGCAAGTTTTCTTACCCCCTTTAATGACCCCCCATGATCAAGCCTTTGTCTTCGCCCGCAGCCGACCGCGAATCTATTCTCGAAGCCGCCAACCCGCTGGGTCTGGATGGTATTGAGTTTATTGAATACACCACGTCGCGGCCGCAGGCGCTCGGTCAGGTGCTCGAGATGATGGGGTTTCGCCCCATTGCCCGCCACCGTTCGCGCGAAGTGCTGCTGTACCGCCAGGGCGCGATCAATGTGATCGTCAATGCGCATGTGCCGAACATGCCCAATGGTGCGGCGCCGGGCGACAAGCCGGTGATTGCGGCCATGGGTCTGCGTGTGCGCGATGCGGCTGCAGCCTACCGCCGCGCGCTGGAGCGCGGTGCCTGGGCGGTGCCTTCGCGGGTGGAGGTGATGGAGCTGAACATTCCGGCCGTGCATGGCGTGGGCACCAGCCGTATTTATTTTGTCGACCGCTACGACAAGTTCTCGATTTACGACGTTGACTTTGTGCCGATTCCCACGGTGGATCAGTACCCGCCTGCAATAGCCGGCTTGCACTTTTTTGGCGTGGTCCAGTACATCGGCAACGACCGCACTGAGGATTGGGCGGAGTTTTACCGCCAGCTCTTTGGCTTTACCGACCTGCCCGCCGAGCAGCGTTTTGGCATTCTCCCCAAGGGCCGGATTTTGCAAAGTCCCTGCGCGGCGGCTTCGCGTTTTTACATTCAGCTGATCGAGCCTGAAGCCAGCGTGCTGGATGTGGAAGACGACGAAACCCTGCAGCGCATTGCCATGGGCACGGCGGACGTACTGGCCACCGTGGCCGAGCTGGCGCAGCGTGGCGTGGAGTTTGTGCAGTCGCGTGGGGTGCAGACAGAAGGGCGCGGCGCGCTGACCAAGACCTGGCTGGGCAGCGTGAGTTTCGAGCTGGTGCACGACCAGCGCGACGCCTCCGAGCAGCGAAAGTAAGCCATGCACCAAAGCGGAAACATCAGTGACTTCGGGATGGACACCATCTCGCTGGCCGGGCCGCTGGAGGCCAAGCTCAAGGCGGTGCGAGAGGCCGGCTTTAGCCAGATCATGCTGTCGGCCCGCGACCTCGTCGGCCACCCTGACGGCCTGGAGGCCGCCGTTGCCGCGGTGCGCAGCAGCGGCCTGCGCGTGACCGGCTTTCAGGTGCTGCGCGACTTTGAAGGTCTGTCGGGTCATCTGCATGAATACAAGGTCGATATTGCCAAGTCCATGCTGGAGATGTGCCATGCGCTCGATTGCCGGGTGCTGCTGATTTGCTCATCGACCTCGGTGCACGCCACCGACGAGACGGCCGCCCTGGTGCGCGACCTGCGCAAGCTCGCCATGCTGGCCATTCCCATGAACATCAAGGTCGCTTACGAGGCGCTGTCCTGGGGCCGGGTGGTCAATGAGTTTCCGCAAGCCTGGGACATCATCTGCCAGGCCGACATGCCCAATCTGGGTCTGGGCTTTGACTCCTTTCACATGTTTGCCACCAAGACCTCGCTGGACGAGCTCGAGATGCTGGATCCGGACAAGATTTTTCTGGTCCAACTGGCCGACTTCATGTGGACCGAGATCAAGTCGGTGGAAGAGCGCATCACCACGGCGCGGCATTTTCGGGTGTTCCCCGGCGAAGGCGTGCACAGCCAGGACCTGGCCGCGCTGGTGAGCAAGCTGCACAGCCTGGGCTACCGGGGGGACTACAGCTTTGAAGTCTTCAATGACGATTACCAGCAAATTCCGCTGCCCACGGTTTGCCAGCGCGCCTGGCGCTCGGCCCTGTGGCTGGGCGAAGACGTGCTGCGCCGCTCGGTGCCGCTGCCCAATCAGATGCGTCTGAAACGTTAAGCGCGTGGCGTTCTGCCAAGGCCGGTGACTCCCGGCTGTGGGCGCTGGCGTTCGCCGTTCGTTGTTCGTCTTTCGTGTTTGAATCGACGGGCGGATTAACCGATTGATTGACTGATGGATGGAGCCCTCGCATGAGTAGCATTTTTGAAGGTTTCCTCTCAACGGCCGAGGTGCAGGAGGCCTTGAGTCAGCGCAATTTTGTCGCCGCCATGCTGCGCTTTGAGGCGGCGCTGGCGCGTGCGCAGGCCCACGTCGGCCTGGTGCCTGAGACGGCGGCGCAGGCCATCATCGCCACCTGCCAGGTCGAGCGCTTTGACGTTGACGGCATTGCCCGCGACAGCGGGCGTGCGGGCAGCATGGCGATTCCCCTGGTCAAGTGCCTCAAAGAAGCGGTTGGGCTGTCCCACCCCGAGGCCGTGAAGTACGTGCACTTTGGCAGCACCAGCCAGGACGTGATTGACACCGCGCTGGCGCTGGTCACTCGCGTGGCGCTCGATTTGATCGAGGCCGATGTGCAGCAAGCCATCGACGCCTTGTTGCAACTGGCCCGTCGCCACGCGGCCGACCCGATCCTGGCCCGCACCCTGATGCAGCCGGCGTCGGTCACCAGTTTTGGTCTCAAGTGTGCGGGCTGGGCCGCACCGCTGGTGCGCAGCCAGCAGCGCATGGCGCAGGCGGCGAGCAACGCACTGTGCCTGCAATTGGGCGGTGCCGTCGGCACGCTGGCGCAAATGAAGACCCAGGGCCCCGAGGTGCTGGCCTTGATGGCGGCCGAGCTGGGACTCAAGGCGCCGGCGTCGACCTGGCACACGCAGCGCGACGAATGGGTTGCGCTGGGTTGCGAGCTGGGCCTGCTGGTGGGCAGCCTGGGCAAGATCGCCAGGGACATTGCGCTCATGGGTCAGTTCGAAGTCAATGAAGTTGCCGAGCCCAGTGAGGCCGGGCGGGGCGGCTCCTCGGCCATGCCGCACAAGCGCAATCCGGTGGCCTGCATGGTGGCCCTGGCGGCAGCGCAGCGGGCACCGCAGCGCGTGGCCGCCTTGCTGGCCGCCATGGGCCAGGAGCACGAGCGCGCGCTGGGCCCGTGGCAAGCCGAACTCGCTGAGTGGCCGGGCCTGTTGATGTCGGCCCACGGCTCGGTCCGTGCCATGGCGCAGGCGCTAGGCGGCCTTCAAGTCGACACCGCCAGGATGCGCGCCAACTTAGACGCCTTGCGCGCCGTGCTGCCACCCGAGGCGGCCGACGAATGGTTTAATCCGGCCCTGGCCGAGCATGCGGCCCGCCTGACTGCCGCGCAGGTCCGTCTGCTGACCGATGCGGCCTTTCATCAACCTACTTTGGACACCTCAAGCTCATGAGTGAAAAACAGCCAGACCCCGGCGCCAGCGACTACGACCTGGGCATGCGCAACCGCCGCCGCGTGCTGGGCAACGCCTGGGTCGACAAGTCCCTGCTTAACGTCAACGACTTCAACGGCGAGTTTCAGAACCTGATCACCCGCTACGCCTGGAACGAGGTCTGGGGCCGCGAAGCCTTTGGCGACAAGACCCGCCGGCTGATGGTGCTGTCGATGATGATTGCGCTCAAAGCCTACGAAGAGTTTGCGCTGCATGTGCGCGCCGGCCTGGACGGCGAGCCGGAGTCGCGGCTCACGCCTGATGAGATCAAGGAAGTTATTTTGCAGGCGGCCATCTACTGCGGCGTGCCGGCGGCCAATCATGCCTTCGGCATTGCGGGCGAAATACTGCGCGAAAAAGGCTATTTGCCGGCCAAAAGCTGAGCGCTGCGGCACCCGCAGCACAAGGTGTTCAATGGAATCCACGCAGCGCTGTCGCAGCGCTGAACCCGCTCATTTTTGAAAACAAAAAATCATGACCAACGCCACACTTTTTTCAGTCAAGCAAGGGCAGGGCCCTGTCGTCGTGCTAAGTCACGCCCTGGGCTGCGACCTCACGATGTGGGAGCCGGTGGCCGCCTTGCTGCAAAGCCGCTACACCGTGCTGCGCTACGACCACCGTGGTCATGGCCATTCGGAGGCACCGCAAGGGCCTTACAGCATCGACATGCTCGCCGACGACGTGGCCGCGCTGATCGAGGCCCAGGGCCTTGGTCCGGTGCATTTTGTCGGTCTGAGCATGGGCGGCATGACGGCTCAGGCGCTGGCTGCTCGCCATCCGCAGCAGGTCAAAAGCATCGTTGTTGCCAACTCTGCGCAGGTCTACGACGAGGCCGCGCGTGCCATGTGGCAAGGCCGCATCAAGACCGTGGAGAGCAGCGGCATGACGGCCATTGCCGAGGGCGCCATGCAGCGCTGGTTCACGCCTGAGTTTCGCGCTGACGAGCAAGGCAGCGGTGCCGCAACCGTGGCAGCCCTGCGCCAGCGGCTCGAAAAAGTTCAAAGCGCGCCGTACATGGCCAGTTGCCAGGCGATTGCCAACCTGGACTGCCGCGCCGGCAATGCGCGCATCAGTTGCCCCACGCTGGTCATAGGCGGCACCCGCGACGAAGCCACACCCGTGGCCTTGTCACAAGCCATCGTGGCGAGCATTGCCGGGGCCCAGCTGCGCACACTCGATGCCGCCCACCTGAGCGCTGTCGAGCAACCGGTGGCCTTCGCCGGCTTGCTGGACGAATTTTTTGCTCGCGTAGGCTGAGGCCTTCGCTTCCTCGGGCTTGGAAAGCCTGGCGGGCCTGCGCCACAATCGAGGCCATGTCCGCTTCACCCATGGTCCCGATTGATGAGCGCGAAGTCGAGTTCAACGCTATTCGTGCCCAAGGGGCAGGGGGGCAAAACGTCAACAAGGTCTCCAGTGCGGTGCACCTGCGCTTTGACATTGCAGCGTCCTCGCTGCCTGATGACATCAAGGCCCGCTTGCTGGCGCTCAGCGACAGCCGGATCACGCAAGAAGGCGTGCTGGTCCTCAAGGCGCAACAGCACCGCACGCAAGAGATGAACCGTGCCGACGCGCTGGCCCGTCTGCAGGCCGTGGTCGACAGCGTGGCGGTGCCACCCAAGCCGCGCCGCGCCACCAAGCCCAGCTATGGCGCCAGACAACGGCGGCTTGAAGGCAAGAGTCAGCGTTCAAGCCTCAAGACCCAGCGCGCCAAAGTGCAGGATTAGCCGCGGCATTAAGGACTCATTTGATGAGCACTCTTGCCTTGATGCGTTAGCCCGCAGTCTGAGCACACGGCAACGCGATAACACTGATGCGGCGTCGTTTCGTTGGTATGTGCGAAGGGTAGGTTAATTGCCGCGAAGCTGATCGGTTCGTCAGCGACAGGCACTGGGCCGTGGTGATGCTGCCTGTCTTGTCCGCTGTGGCTACCGGGCTCGAATTGGCCGCCGACCTGCCCTGCCAAAAGTTCGAAGGCCAGAACTCGGTAGTAGTTTCCTGTACCCGCTTCAAGCGCCGCGACTGCGTCAAGCAGTTGGAGCTATTTCGCTAGGTTGTCCGTGCGCTTTCGTGCTGAACGCGGCGCGGCTGCTGAGTCTGCTTCGGGGACTTCGGCTTCGGACTGTTCGAGCGCCGACAGCATGCGCAGCGCGAATTGGGTGCCTTGTTTGCGGTCGCTCGCAGACAGCTGTGTCATTGCTGGCGCCAGCGCCGAATGGTTTGCCAGGTGCTCAATGGCTTTCTCGACGACGTGCAAGCCTCGTTTGGTGAGTTGTATCAAGAAGCCGCCGCTATGACTGGGATCTGGTGACCGTTCAACAAAGCGGGCTTGCACCAGTCGGTCCACCTTCTTGGTGATAGCGCCCGATGTCACGAGTAGCGCGCGAAACAGATCAGTCGGCCGTTTGACGTACGGCGGTCCGCTGCGACGCAAGGCCAGCATCAGGCGCATATCGCCCCCGTTGATACCAAATTCTTTTTGGCAGTAGCGGTCGTAGGCGCGGTCCACCAGAGTGCCCAGCCGCATGAAGTAGATGGCCAGCAGGAAGTTTTGTAAGTCCAGGTCTTCACGCTCGCGCAGCCACTGCATTGTGATGAGCTCGCTCAAGCCAGGCGAGAGTAATTGCTCATCCAGGTCTGACTTGTCTGTAGTGTGCGGCGTGGGATCTTTGGAACGGTGGGCGCTCTTCATCTTGCCGTTTTTCCTTCCTTGGATGAGTTGCTCTGAATCCAGGGTCTCATCTTAGCTTTTTGCTGCCCGACGGTTACGCCTCGTCTTCCTCGAGGGATTTAGTGGTTTCCCCTATGCGTAAGGCTCAGAACGTCTGCTATCTTCCATGGAAGAAGTTATTTCGTGCCGTGCACGATCCGTGCACGGTTTTTTTGGCTGCGGTGGCTCGGCTGCCCTTTCCCCTAAGTTCGAGGTGAACCACATGAAATTGTCCCTTTCTCGCCTTCTGGCGGCATTAGCCACCAGCGTTTCCTTGCTCTCCGCGGCGCCCGCAGCGCTGGCGCAAGAGGCCGTGAAAATCGGCTTCGTCGGTCCGTACACTGGCCCCTTCGCAGTCGCAGGACAATCGTTTCGCCATGGCGTCGAGGCGTATATGGCGATTCATGGGAGCCAGGCCGGTGGTCGCAAGGTGGAGGTGATCTACCGCGATAGCGCAGGCGCCGACCCCACCTTGTCCAAGCGCCTGGCCGAAGAACTGGTAGTCAAGGACAAGGTATCGATGCTCGCCGGCTTCTACCTCAGTCCCGAGGTTGCAGCTTCGGCTCCGGTAGCCAACGCGGCAAAGACACCACTGTTCATCGTGAATGCGGCCACGCCCGCGCTCATGAAAATGTCACCGTATTTCGTCCGCATGGGTCAAGCGATCAATCAGCCGGCCGAACTGGCAGCCTCCTACGCGCGCCAGCAAGGAAAGTCCCGCGGCTACGTCGCCGTCGGTGACTACGGCCCGGGTCATATCGTCGAGCAATCGTTCATGACGAAGTTCACCGCCGAGGGCGGGCAGATGGTGGGCAATGTGCGCATTCCGCTCAATACGGCTGATTTCGCGCCGTTCGCAGAGCGTATTGCCAATGCCAATCCGGACGTGCTGCAAATTTTCATTCCGCCGGGCGCCGCTTCGGTGGCCTTCAACAAAGCGCTGGCCGCGCGCGGGCTGACTCAGAAGGTAATGACCATTGGTCAGGGTGAAGCCGAGGACAGCGATCTGCCGCTGTTTGATGACTCCATCATCGGCTTTAAGTCGATCATCTACATTGATGCCAACGCAAAGAACGCAGAGAACGTGGCGCTCTCCGACTGGCTGAAGAAGAACGCAGGCCCCACCGTGCGCCCGAACTCGTTCAGCATTGGTGCGTTCGACGCCATGCACCTGGCCTTTAAGATGCTCAATGACCAAGCTGGAAAACCGTTCAATGGCGAGGCTGCAATGAAGACGCTGGCCGGCTACAGCTGGAAGAGCCCGCGCGGCTCGATCACCATCGACCCGGTGACGCGTGAGCCGATCCAGAACTTCTACCTGCGCGAAGTGGTCAAGGGCGCCGACGGCGTCAAGAGCAATCGCGTGGTGAAGACCTGGGAACAGGTCAAGCCCACACCGCTGAACTGACGCACGGGTCCTTCTTATTTAGCTCTGTCTTGTCTGTTAATCCGGGCGATCGCCGTGTCCACTGTTGCTTTCATACTTCTGTACGGCCTGTCGTACGGCCTGGTCCTGTGCCTCATCGCACTGGGTCTGGTTATCACCATGGGCCTCATGCACGTGATCAATCTGGGTCATGGCGCGTTTGCCGCTATGGGTGGTTATCTCGCCATCAGCCTGATGCAGCAACTGGGATGGCCCTATGTCGTGGCGGTGCCGGCAGCCGTGCTGGCGGTGGCCGCCTTCGGGGTGCTGGCCGAGCGGATTTTGTACGTGCGCCTGTACAAGCGCAGCCACCTCGACCAGGTGCTGGTGACGATCGGCTTTAACTTTGTGGTGATTGCGATCATCACGATGTTGTTCGGCCCCAACATCTTGCGTATGGAGTTGCCGGCCTATCTGCGCGGCAATGTCGACCTGGGAATCCGTGAGATAGAGCTCTACCGCGTCGTGGCCTCGGGTATCTGCATCGTGATCATCAGTGCATTGTGGTGGGTATTCGAACGCACCAGCACCGGGGCCCGGCTGCGCGCGGCGGTAGACAACCGAGGCATGGCTCAGGCCATGGGCATGAACGTGCCTTTGTTGTTCTCGGCAACGTTTGCTCTGGGCTGCGGACTGGCGGCGCTAGGAGGAATTTTGGCCGCGCCAATGCTGCCCATGGAGCCGATGTGGCCCATGAAGTACCTGGTGCTCATGCTGGTCATCGTCTCGCTCGCGGGTCATGGCCAGGTCACGGCTTCTGTAGCGGTAGCCATCATCGTGGGTCTCGTCGAGACAGCGGGACGTTACTTGTTCCCGCAGTTCGGTGCCTTCTTCATTTACTTGCTCCTCATCGGCCTGATGGTGTGGCGCCCTCAGGGGCTTCTTGTGCGCCGCCAGACTGCCTGATCATGACCACTCTTCCGCGTGATTCCATTCTCAGCCGCCACCAGTGGCGGCTCGGTGAGGTGCTTTGGTTCCTGGCTGCGCTGGCCTGCTATTTTGTGTTTCCGCAGTACCTCTCGCTGGGCACAACCGTGCTCATCGTGGTCGCCCTGGTGCTGTCGTTCGACTTGCTGCTCGGCGTCGCGGGCGTGTTATCGCTGGGGCATGCGGTGTTCTTCGGCCTGGGAGCCTTCACGGCTGGCTGGCTCTCGCTGGCTAGCTGGACGGAACCCGTGAGCGCAGTGATCGTGGCCGGTATCGCGTCGGCCGCGCTGGCCGCGCTGATCGGCCCGTTCCTGCTGCGCCTAACAGGCCTGCCGCTCATGATGGTGACGCTGGCCCTGGGCGTGCTGGTGTTTGAGGCCGCCCACAAGGCTACAGCCATCACTGGCGGCGACGATGGCCTGGCCGGCGTTGCGTTTGCCCCGATTTTGGGTGTCTTTGAATGGGGACTGGGCGGTGCCACCGCGTACCTTTACACGTTGGCATGGCTGAGCATTATCTTCGTGCTGCTCAAGCGCATCGTGGCGTCGCCGTTCGGTGTGATGCTGCAGGGCGTACGTGAAAATTCCGCGCGCATGCGCCTGATTGGCAATTCCGTACTGCCTCACCTCACGCTTGCCTACGTGATTAGCGGTGCGGTAGCTGGCATGGCGGGCGCCCTGTTCACACAGGCCAATGCGTTTGTTGGTCTGGGTGTGCTGGCTGTCGATACCTCCGTCGACGTGCTGGTGATGCTGGTGCTTGGCGGCATTGGTGGACTGCACGGCGCACTTGTCGGGGCACCGGTTTACATGCTGCTCAAACACTTTTCTTCGCAATGGAATCCCTTCTACTGGATGCTGATCATCGGTGTGCTGCTGATCGGGGTGGTTCTGACGGGGCGCGGCGGCCTGCTGGGCATGCTCACCGCATTGATGCGCCGCTTGCGTCAGGAGCCGCGATGAGTACGGCAGTTCCTCTGGCTCTGGAGGCCAGCGGCCTGTGCAAGCACTTCGGTGCGTTGTATGTGACGCAGGATGTCAGCCTCGCACTGCCTGTGGGCGCACGCACCGCGCTCATCGGCCCCAACGGCGCCGGCAAGACCACATTGGTTAATTTGCTCACGGGCGTCGTTCGTCCTGATCAGGGCCGGTTGCATCTTTTTGGCGAGGAAATAACTTCGGCCTCGGCGGCAACGCGCACGCGCAAGGGACTGGTGCGCACTTTCCAGATCTCCAGTCTGTTCGCTCAGCTCACCGTGTTCGAGAACATCTACATCGCAGTGGCTCAGGCAGCTGGACGAGGCTTCTCCATCTGGCGCCCTGCAGGCCTACAGCGCGACCTGCTTGAGCAGACCGAGCAGCTGGTCGAGCAGCTCAAGCTGCAGGCCGACCGGCACCACAAGGTCTGCGAGATCGCGTATGGCCGCCAGCGCCTGGTTGAGATTGCGCTCGCATTAGCGCTCACACCTCGGGTCTTGCTGCTTGACGAACCGGCGGCGGGTATCCCAAGCAACGAGCTTGACCTGCTGCACGGCGCGATCGAGCGTCTTCCTCGCGAGATTGCGGTGCTGATGATTGAGCACGACATGGAGATGGTGCGACGCTTCGCGTCCGACGTCTCCGTGCTGGTGGGGGGATCCATGCTGATGTCAGGCAAGCCTAGCGATGTGATGTCCCACCCGGAGGTGCAGTCGGTCTATCTGGGCACCGCGGGCAGGAAACGTTTCGATGGAGCACCGGCCCATGCTTGAGACCCACAAACTCAGTGGCGGCTGGGGTCCCACCCTGGTAAACGAGGAGGTGAGCCTGCGCGTGGCGAGCGGCGAAACAGTGGCCATCATCGGGCGCAACGGCGTGGGCAAAAGCACGCTGCTGGAACTCATCGTGGGCCGCGCGCAGCGCCGCAGTGGCGGTATCTCGTTGGGAGGCGTCGATATTGCCACCTTGCCGCTGCACGAGCGCGCGAGAAGAGGCCTGGGCTTTGTGCCACAGGGCCGCGAGGTATTCCCCAGCCTTACGGTCGCCGAGCACCTGCAGGTGGCGTCGCGCCCGGGACCTTGGACGCCCTTGCGCGTGATCGAGCTTTTTCCACGTCTCGGCGAGCGCCTGGCCAGCTATGGCAACCAGCTCTCGGGTGGCGAGCAGCAGATGTTGTCCATTGCGCGCGCGCTGCTCGGTAACCCGCGCGCCTTGTTGATGGACGAGCCATTCGAAGGCCTGGCTCCCATCATTGTTGAGCATCTGTTGCACAGCATTCGCAAAATTGTGCAGTCGGGCTCTATCGCCTTGCTGTTGGTTGAGCAGCGCGTCGACATCGCGCTCGAGCTGTCGGACCGCTGCATCGTCATGGACCGTGGGCGTTGCGTCTATGAGGGCGCTTCGGCCGATATCGCCGGCGACGAAACGCATTTGGCCAGGCTCATCGGCCTCGGGCATTGAAAGGGGAACTCCGCATGAGATTTGACAATCAAGTGGCCATCGTGACCGGCGCGCAGACCGGTATTGGCCGGGCCATCGCCGAGCGACTCGCCTCCGAAGGGGCCGCCGTTGTCTTGGCCGACGTGGCAGACGCCGAACCCGTAGCTGAGCACATTCGCTCGACTGGCGCGCGCGCGTTGGCTGTGCGCACCGACGTGTCTGACGAGACCTCGGTCGCCCACATGGTCGATCAGACCGTTGAGGCCTTCGGCCGCGTCGACATCCTGGTCAACAACGCCGCTATCGCCTCGACCATTGAGTTGAGAGCCTTCGAGCAGATCACGGTGTCTCAGTGGCGGCGTATGCAGGACGTCAATATGATGGGGCCCTTTCTGTGCATCCGAGCGGTTGCACCGCACATGCGCGCACAACAACAGGGCCGCATCGTCAACATCACGTCTGGCACGGCATTCAAGGGCGCCCCCTTTATGCTCGACTATGTAGCCAGCAAGGGTGCGCTCATGACGATGACCCGAGCGCTCGCCCGCGAACTTGGCAAGGACTTCATTACCGTCAATGCGGTCTCGCCGGGCTACACCCTGAGCGAGGGGAACCTGGCCAACAAGGAATTTCTCTCCAGCTACCGCGATGCCGCGATTCAGGGGCGTGCCATACCGCGCGACGGCTGGCCCGCAGACATCGTTGGCGCCGTTGCCTTTCTGGCAAGCGCCGACGCAGCCTTTGTGTCCGGGCAAATTATGGCGGTCGACGGCGGCTCCGTTTACCACTGACAAGCGGGCATCATGTTGAATCACGAATCTAACCAGCGCCTTTGCCGCGTCGGCCCAGATGACGTCATGGGCCAGGCCATGCGTCGCTACTGGTTGCCCTTCATGTTGGCCGAACATCTCAATGTGGCAGCCGAACCCCTTGGCGTTGAGCTGATGGGAGAACGCTTCGTCGCCTGGCGCGACGACAGCGGACGGCCCGGGCTGTTTCACCAGTCCTGCCTGCACCGGGGCGCCTCCATGCGGCTTGCGCGTGCGGAGGGCGATGGCCTACGCTGCATCTACCACGGCTGGAAGTTCGCGGTAGACGGCACCGTCATCGACACGCCCAACGTGGCCGACCCGAATTTCAAGACACGCATTAAAGGTCGCACCTTTCCTGTGCGCGAAGCCGGCGGACTGCTGTGGGCTTACCTGGGCCCCGCGGAACATGAACCTGCGCTCCCGCACTGGCCGTGGATGGACCTGCCCGATGCGCAACGCCTGGTCACACGCCACGTTGAGGCGTGCAACTTTGTGCAAGTGATCGAGGGTCTGGTCGATTCTTCGCACCTGGGCCTGTTGCACATGAACGGCCTACAGCAGTCCGGCGCTGTAGACCTCGGTTTTGCGCAAAAGGTGAACTCGATGCAGCGCAACTTGGCGCCCGAACTCGATGTGCAAGATACTGACTTCGGCTTTTACTACGCAGCGCTGCGCAAAATCGACGATGAAAACGGGCAACGCACCGAGGCGCGCGTCGCCGCCTTCGTCGCTCCTTGCTGCGTCCTCAACCCCAATGGCGATATTGCCACCTTCGTGGTGCCTCAGGATGATGGGCGTACCAGTTTTATTCACGTGTTTTGGAGTGCGACACAGGACCTCAACCGCGAACCGCTGCGCAGCCGTCACCTGGAATTCATTGGCCTGACACCCGTCGTGCTCGACGACTTCGGGCTCACCGACGAGACGTTGGGGCGGGAGGATCGGCCCAACCCGCGTAACAACTTCCAGCAGGATCGCGAGGCCATGCGCCAAGGTAAGAGCTGGAGCGGCCTGCCCGGTCTTATCGAGGAGGACGTGGCCGCTTGCGTCTCTTCTGGCGTGATGCGGGACCGCAGCAGGGAAATGCTTTCCACGGCCGACGTCGGCATTGCCCATCTCTACCGCACCTTGCTCGCTTGTGCCGATTCGGTGAAGCAAGGCAAGTCACCTGTCGGCGTCGACCGAGGTGTCGACTGGTCTCAGGTACGAGGCACACAGGGTGTGTTGGGCGGTGATGACTGGCGTGAATTGCTGGTGGCGAAACACCCCCCGGTGTCGGAGGACAGAGGATGAATGCGTTCACCAACCCACGCCTGACCTGGTGCGATGAGTTCCTCGTCGGTCATGGCGAGATGGATTCCACGCATCACGAGTTTGTCGACTGCGTGGACGCTCTGCTGTGCGCGCCCGATGGACAACAAGGCACTGCACTTGATGCATTCGCAGACCACGTAAAGCGGCACTTTAATGAAGAAGACAGCGCCATGCGCGATAGCAACTACGGCTCAGCCGGCTGCCACACGGACGAGCACGCCGCCGTTTTGAAGTCGCTCGAGGAGGTACGTTGCGCGTTAGCGCAGGGCCGCCACGATGTCGTGCGCGATTTCGCACTGGCGCTCGCTGACTGGTTTCCGCGACACGCGGAGGTGATGGACCTGGGTCTGGCGCGCTGGCTGAACCAGCGTCGCCTGGGAGGTTCACCAGTGCTGATCCAGAAGCAGAAGCGTCCAGTTACCCAGGCGGCTTGAGCAGTTTATTTGACGTCTTGTCGTTTAGTAAAGAAAAATCGAAATCCTGATGGAAACGCTTTTGCAAGTGCGGGTCGCGGCCAAGCGACTGGTGGCCGAAGACATCGCAGCGTACGAACTCGCGTCTGTTGACGGCACGCAATTACAAGGTTTCGAGGCAGGCGCACACATTGACGTGCATGTGCCCGGCGGTCCGGTGCGCCAATACTCGCTCTACCAACTGCCAGACGCTTCGCAGCGTTACCACATCGGCGTGTTGCGCGATCCGCAGTCACGCGGCGGCTCGGTGCGACTGGTCGACGCCGTGAATGAAGGCGACTTGCTGTCAGTGTCGCCGCCACGCAACCACTTCTCTTTGAATTCCGGGCTGGGTGATGCTGTGCTCTTCGCCGGTGGCATTGGCATCACCCCTATCCTGTGCATGGCCGAGCAGCTGGCGCGCGAGGGTCGCCCCTTCCAACTTCACTACTGCGGGCGCACGCTCAAGCGCATGGCCTTCCTCGACCGCTTTGACAGTGTGGCCTTTGCCCAGCGCGTGCATGTGCACGTTGACGACGGCGCGCCTGAGCAGATGCTGGATGTGCGTACTGCGATCGGCGCATCAGCGGCTGAGCGTCATCTGTACGTGTGCGGTCCCTCCGGCTTCATGAACCACGTGCTTTCTACAGCGCGCGAACTTGGCTGGGAAGAGTCACACCTGCACCGCGAATACTTCGCGGCGGCACCGGTAGATCATTCTGCCGATGGCCCCTTTGAGCTCGAACTGCGGCGCAGTGGTCGCCGCATACCGGTAGCGGCGGGCCAGTCGGCGGCTCAGGCTTTGATCGACGCGGGCGTATCGATCTCGCTGTCCTGCGAGCAGGGGGTATGCGGAACCTGCCTGACAGGGGTGCTTGGCGGTGAGCCCGACCACCGCGACCTGTACCTCACCGAAGACGAACAACGCCAAAGCTTCATGCCTTGCTGCTCCAGAGCCAAAACGCCATGTCTGGTGCTTGATCTCTAAATCTCCCCCACGAACGGAAGGACCGCCCATGCTCAGCAAACAAGACAATGAACTGATGTGCCACACGGGCGCTGGCACGGCCATGGGCGATGCGATGCGCCGCTTCTGGCTGCCTGCGATGCAGCTGAGCGAAATGCCTGCGGCTGGTGCCGACCCGAAGGTGATCGAACTGCTGGGTGAGGGCTTCGTGGTCTGGCGCGATCAGGATGGTCGCCCCGGACTGTTTTCCGAGTTCTGCCTGCACCGAGGGGCCTCCATGCAACTGGCTCGCGCGGAAGGCGATGGCCTGCGCTGCATTTACCACGGCTGGAAATTTGCGGTGGATGGGGCTGTGCTGGATACCCCCAACGTGGCCGACCCGAAGTTCAAAGAGCGCATCAAGGGCCGGACCTACCCCGTGCGCGAAGCCGGTGGCCTGCTATGGACCTATCTTGGCCCGCGCGAGATGGAACCAGTGTTTGCGCACCTGCCGTTCATGGCTTTGGACAACGACCACCGCATCAACGCCTACGCAGTGGTTAATTGCAACTTCGTGCAAGTAATCGAAGGTCTTGTGGACTCCTCGCACCTCACCGTGCTGCACGCCTCAGGTCTGGCTAAAACGGCAGGCGTTGATCTGGACTTCGCCAAGAAGACCTCACACATGCAGTTCGATGCGTCGCCGCAAATCGAGGCTGAGGAAACCGAGTTCGGCTTTCATTACGTGGCCATGCGGGGATCCGGTGAGGGTCGCCGTATGGCGCGTGTGGCCGCTTTCATCGCACCATGCTTCGTCGCGAACCCCAACGGTGATCTGTGGTTTGCAGTGGTGCCCGTCAACAACGAGCGCTGTAATTTTTACCACGTTTGGTGGAACGCTGAAAAGCCGATCGGACAGGAGCCTCTGCGCACTCAGCAACTGGCCTTTGTCGGCCTCGACGAGCCCACCTTGGCGAAGTACGGCATGACTGCGGCCACCTGCGACGGACCCGACGCCATGGGCTGGGCGAATGGCTATCGGCAGGACCGGGCAGCGCAGCGTTCAGGTCATTTCACCGGCTTCGACAGTTTCTCGCAGGAAGACGCTGCCTGCAGCGTCTCGGGTGGTGCGATCCGCGACCGTTCACGGGAGATGCTGTCGACCGCTGACATCGCCATCAGCCGCCTTTACCGCGTTTTGTTGGCCTGCGCGCTTGCCGCGCGCGAAAGTCAGGACCCGCCGACCTTGCGCGCTGACGTGAGTTGCGTGGTGGGCACTTCCAGCGAAATCGGTACCGACGAAGACTGGCGGGACCTGGTGCCTCAACACCGTACCGTGTGAACGAATAACGCCAAGCCGATAGACCGGGCGCCATGAGCGCTCACCGATCTTTTGAACCCCTGCCAGGAGCATCCCCATGTTGAACAGCAAAGACAATGAAACGATCTGCCGGGTCGGCCCCGCGACCCCCATGGGCGAGCTGATGCGTCGCTATTGGCATCCGGTTTGCACCTCGGCGCAGCTTCCCGTGCCGGACGCACCGCCACTGCGTGTGCGGCTGCTGGGCGAGTCCTACGTTGTGTTTCGTGACACCGAGGGTCGCGTCGGCATGCTCGACGAGCTCTGCATGCACCGCGGCGCTTCACTCGCGCTCGGCCGGGTGGAGGAAGGTGGCCTGCGCTGTCTGTACCACGGCTGGAAATTCCACGTGACTGGCACCGTGATGGAAACGCCCAACCATGCCGATCCGAAGTACCGCGAGCGCATGAAGGCGCCAGCCTACCCGGTGCGCGAGGCTGGCGGCCTGGTGTGGGCCTACGTGGGGCCCAAAGATCTGCAGCCTGAGTTTTCGCAATACGCATTCATGGAGGCGCAGCCCGAGCACCGCGTGGCACTGCGCATTAACGTGAATTGCAACTATCTGCAACTGGTCGAGGGTGGTGAGGATAGCTCGCACGTGGGCGTGCTGCACACCAATATGGCCCGTCCCGGCTGGAAGGACGACAGCTTCGAGCCCAATCCGGACGTGGTGAACCCCGCCGCGCTGCTGTCCAACGACCTGGAGCCCACGCTCAAGATCGAGGAGACTGCCTTCGGATTCCAGTACGTGGCCCTGCGCAAGACGAACGAGGCAGGTGTGAAGAACGCACGTGTGGTGCCCTTCATCGTGCCTTACGGTCGAATCATCCCGGCACCTGCCTTTCTCTTTACTGTGTTTGAGGTGCCCGAGGACGACACGCAGACCGCCACGTACATCGTGGTTCACGGCAAGGCGCCAGTTTCGGAAGACAAAATCATTGAGTTGCTGGGCCTTGACGACACGCGCTACTACGATCGCAAGTCCTGCGTCTACACGTCGACCTGGGCCGATAACTTCGGTCAGAACCGCCAGCGTATGAGTGAAAGCTGGACCGGCCTGCGCGGTGTGGAGGTGGAAGACGCCACCATTGCCTTGTCGCAAGGCCCGTTCTACGACCGCTCCAAGGAACACTTGGTGCCGGCCGACCAGGCCGTGGTGCGCGTGCGCCGCACGCTGCTCAATGCCATAAAGCTTGCCGCCGAGAACGGCACGCCACCTGGCGTCGGACTGGATCTGCGCGGCGTCAGCGCATGCGATGCGCCGCTCAAAGACGGCGAACTTTGGCAGGATTTGCTACCGACTCACCGAGATATCGCTGCGGCGTGAAGGACTCCAGTATGAACGAACTCACCACGAGCGGTACGCCCGACTACCTGTCACTGTTGCGCTTGGAGGGCCGCGGCTTCGTCGTGCTCGGCGCCGGCCAGGGCATTGGCGAACAGGCCGCGTATGCGCTAGCGCAGGCCGGCGCGCGCTTGCTGTGCGTGGACCGTGATGAGGCCCTTGCGGCCCGGATCGCGCAGGCGGTGGGTGGCGTTCCCTGTGTAGCCGACGTCACCTCGCGCGCCGACATGCAGCGCATTTTTGATACAGCACGTCAGCAATTCGGCCGCGTGCATGGGATGGTAGACATCATCGGCGTGGCTGGCGTCAAAGCCTTGTCGGCGGTGGATGACGAGAGCTGGGGACAGCAGTTTGATATCGTGTTGCGTCACGCGTTCCTGGCGATCCAGATTGGTGGCGAGATGATGGCAGCAGACGGCGGCGGCAGCATGGCCTTCGTCGGCTCCATGAGCGGTAACCGCGCCGTGCCGAATCAGACGGCCTACGCAACTTCCAAGGCTGCGCTGCACCACCTTGTGCGTTGCGCGGGTGTCGAGTACGCGGGCCGGGGTGTGCGCATCAACGCTGTTGCGCCAGGCTATGTGCGCACACCTCGCTTGAACCAGCGCCTGGACGAAGAAGCTTGGAACGCCATAGGCAAGGTGATCCCGATCGGTCGGCCGGCCGTACCTTCTGAGATCGCGGGACCGCTGCTGTTCCTCGCCTCTGACCTGAGTGCCCACATCACGGGCGAGGTCATTGCAGTGGACGGCGGTGCCGGCGCCGTTGCGGCCTTCCCCGACGTCAAGTTCGGGCCGGCCAAGACACCAACGCCTTGACCATGTCGGGTCTTCAGGAGCGCTTATCCGCAGCGTGTTCGATTGACGATCTGCGTGAACTTGCGCGCAGGCGCCTACCGCGTGGCGTGTTCGATTTTTTTGACGGTGGTGCGGACGATGAAATCACGCTGCGCGCCAACTGCGACGGTTTCAAGCGTCTTCGCCTACGCCCGCGTGTGCTTGTGAATGTGCAGCAACCCGAGCTGTCCACCCTTGTCGTTGGCGCCACTGCAGCTGCGCCGTTGGTTATTGCACCGACGGGTGCGATCGGGGCCGG
>CAIMVC010000093.1 GCA_903844825.1 uncultured Burkholderiales bacterium
AACACCGCAAAGACGGCTCGAAATTCATCCCCATTCGCGCAGGAGAAACCGCATGAGCATGCAACGACGTCAATGGATGAAGATGGGCTTGGGCTTGGGCTTGGGGCTTGGTGGAGTAGCGGCTTTGGCACATGCAGAGCAGGGCGCAAATGCATTGCAAAGTCCCGCCAAGCCCAATGAACGCAAAGCCAGCAAAGCGCAAGAGCTGCTCAGCCAATTGGTTTGGCATGAACGCGCCATGATCGGTTTTGGCACCACGCTGTGGCTGCGAGCAGGCCACGCCAATGTGGCGCAGCTTGATACTGCCTTGGACGCCGCTGTGAAAGCGCTGCGCGATGTGGAAACCGAGATGAGTTTGTTCAACCCCGACAGCGCCGTGTCACGCTTGAACGCCACGGGTGTGTTGCACAAACCAAGTGCGCATCTGCGCTCGGTGTTGCGTTTGTCGGCGCAGGTGTCGCGCCGCAGCGCCGGGGCCTTTGATATTTCCATGCAACCCTTGTGGAAGGTGTGGGCCGAGGCGCAAGCCGCAGAACAATTGCCTGCCAAGCGTGCCGTGGCACAGGCGCAAAAACACGTGAACTGGCAAGCGGTGGAAGTGACCCCAGATGCCGTGCGTTTGAACCTCAAAGGCATGGGCGTGTCGCTCAACGGCATCGCGCAAGGCTACGCCGCTGATGTGGTGAAAGCGGTGTTGCAAGCGCATGGCATGGCACATGCGCAAATTGACGCGGGTGAAACCGCGTTGCTGGGCCAAGCGCCTGGCGGCAAGCCCTGGACTTTGGCTGTGGAGGATGTGGCGCTGACCCACAAGACCATGCCAGTCAAGCCGCATCAGTCTGCATCGAGCGGTCAGCTTCATCTTGCGAAGAAAGATGCCCTGTTGAATCAACCCGTAGTGCAAATGGACGGCCGCGCCATCGCCACTTCTTCAGATGCCCACACCGCTTTCAGCGCCGACCATCTGCACCACCACATCCTGAACCCGCACACCGGCTATTCGCCAGCGCATTGGGCTTCGGTGTCGGTGCTGGCCCCCAGCTGCGTGCTGGCCGACGCCCTCACCAAAGTTTTCTTCATGCAGTCGCCACAGCAACTGCAGGCCGCCGCCAAAGCCTGGGGTGTGGATGTGCTGGCGCAGCGCAAGAGCGGGGAGTGGGTCGCGACGGCGGGTGTGAAACAGTTACGGACTTTATAGCTGTGGCATGCTTTCATGACCTGCAAAATAGCAACCAAGCAGTTCAGGAGTGAGCGATGAAAAACAAAACAGCCCCAAAAATCAAGCATGACGATGAAGAACTTTCCATTCTCCAAGCTTGGGAAGCTGGGACGCTCAAGCCCATCAAAGGTACTGCCAAAACCTTGGAAAAACATCAGGCTGCCGCAGAGGCAGGAGTCTCGAAAGATTTGCTATTGAACCTTCTAAATTCAAACCCTGAATTAAAAGATCGCTTACCTGCAGATTTCAAATTCGACAGAAACGAAGCTAATCAGAGGTATCCTGAATCACCACGTAATGATTCCTGATAATTTGTTTGAAGTTTTCAGTCAATTCAGACCAAACAACCAAGTCCACCTTGAAGTTCAAGTCTGAATCGCTAAACGCTTCACGCAGATCTGCGCTTGTTACCAATGGCAAGGCTTCCTCGCCCATCACCACCAAATCCAAATCAGAATAGGGCTTGTGCTTGGGCGTTGCCCGAGAGCCAAAGACCCAAACCTCTCTATCTGGAACGAGGGTTTGCAAAATGCTTCGCACTATCTGAAGTTCTTTTGCTGTGAGTTGCAAAGTCAATTCATTTTCGGCATCCATCATTGTGTTCTCAGATTTGCCGAAGTTCTAGTTGCTCCGCTAAATACCGAGCTTCGTGAATAAAGTCTGGGATCACTTGAACCACGGTTTGCGCAATATCCTCGTCATAGGTATGGCTGGTTTTCGCTCTCATTTCTCGAAATAATTTCCACGCCGACCAATCGCTCTTGAGAATGGACAGTTCATTGCCAGTCCGAATCAAATCAGCAAAGGGCATGGCGTCAAATATTTCGGGGTTCGGAGAAGTCATTTCTAGATGCCGCTTGAGCATCTTGTGGCTGATCTCATAGGTGAATTCGTACCGCTGTATCAAGCCATCCCGAATTTGCAAGTCACGCACATCTAACAAGTAGCGCTGGTAGCCTTCATCCAAGCGCCCCAAGGCCTTGTGCAGCGTACTCAGATCCAGTTTGTTACTCGCCATGATGTCGCCTTCGCATCAAGGCCGAATGCCACACACCAACACGCCCGGGTCGTTGTGCGCAATCTCTTGGGTGTTTTTCGCGTAAGCCACATCCATGTCGCGCGGCAGGGGCACGCCGTTTTTCACGGCCAACACCTCGGCCATGATGCTCACCGCAATTTCCGCTGGCGTTTTGCTGCC
>CAIMVC010000094.1 GCA_903844825.1 uncultured Burkholderiales bacterium
AGCCAGTTGGGCATGCGCCGCAGCGGCAGTCCGCCGGCGGCCAGCTCGACGTTTTTTAGAAAGCCTTTGACCGCCCCGGCCCGCCGACCCGCGCTGCCGGGCGCTCGGGTGCTGACTTCCTGGCCGAGCAAGTCCAGCAGGTGCTGGCCGCGCGTGTTGCGCACCAGCAGCCATTGCTGACCCTGACCGCCCATGTAGCCCACCGTGATGTCCGACAGCGCGTTGGTGTAGTCCACGCAGGTGCGGCAGGTCATGGGGAAAAAGTCCGGCGGCAACTGCGACAGCGGCAAGCTCAAAAAGGGCAGGGCGCGCACCTGGCCGTCGCGGGTGCGCACCTCGACGTGGTAGTCGGCGCGAAACTCCAGGTAGGTGATGTTCTCGGGCTCGGGCGAGATCAGCGCCAGAAATTCGTGAAAGCGCTCAGTGGTGGTGTTGTCCGAGCAGGGCGTGCCGATCACAAACAGCGATTCGAGCCCGTGCTCGCGTTCGAGCTCGGCTTGCAGCGCCCGCAGCGCGTAAATCTGGCAAGGAATGCCGATCACCGCCAGACGCTTGTAGCCTTGTGCCAGCGCCGGCTCGACCAGCGCGATCAGCGGGGCGTAGCCCATGCGCATGCCGCGGCACTGGGCCATGTCTTCGGCCCGTGTGACGATGACCGGCAGCGGCCGCCAAGGGTCGTCCGGGTGCGGCGCCATGGCCAGCACGGCGTCGACTTGGCCGCTCTGCAGCAGCTTTTCAGCGATTCGCGTGGTGATGCCGGTCCATTGCGCGCCGGCCAGTGGCGCCGTCAGGGCGGCCTGCAGCATCGCCTGGTAGGGGCCAAAGAACAGCTCGTCATGCGAACCGCTGGCAGCCTTGGCGGTGTCGACATCCGTACCCGGCCCCGGTAGCCAGCGGCTGCGACCATGGACGGCCTGCTCCAGCCGGGTGTAGTCGGGCTGGATGAATTGGCAGGCCTGGGCGCAGCGCTTGGGCTGAGCCGTGCGGGAGACGCCGCAGTCGGTGCAAAAATGCCGGGCCGGTGCCGCAGGCAACTCCGGCGTCCAGGGGGCTCGCAGTTGCGGGGTGATTGGAAGGGCCATGGCCGGGTCGGCGGTGGGGTCGGCGCAGGGCGTCATCAAGGGTTATCTGGGTGGTTGTGAGGTCGGGCTGATGATATAAGTGTCACTTAAAGTTGACAACTTATATCGTTTGATTCGTTCTAACTCTTTATCCCTTTTGCGTTCCTCTGTTGAAACTTCGATGGCCTTGCCCCTTGTGACATCAACGCTGCCAGCCGGATGCGGGCCAGTCCAGGGGGCCGCGCCATGAATGCCGCCCTGGCCCTGGACGGCCTGTCTTGCGTGCGCGGCGGGCGGCTGCTGTTTGAGAATCTGTCGCTGAGCCTGCCGGCCGGCCGCTTGCTGTGGGTGCGCGGCAACAACGGCGCCGGCAAGACCAGCTTGTTGCGCATGCTGTGCGGCCTGCTGTCGCCGACGTCGGGTCAGATTTTGTGGCGCGGTCAGTCGCTGGCCAGTCAGCGCGCGGCGCTGGGCCAGGATCGGCTCTACCTCGGCCATGCCGCAGCGCTCAAGGATGATCTTTCCTGCCTGGAAAACTTGCGCACGAGTTGCCTGCTGGCGGGGCGTGCGGTGAGCCCATCGGCGGCCCTGCAGGCGCTGGCCGATGCCGGTGTGGCTGGCCATGAACACCTGCCGGCCCGCCAGTTGTCGCAAGGCCAGCGCCGGCGCAGCGCGCTGGCGCGCCTGGCACTGGCCGCCGGGGCACCGCTTTGGATTCTGGATGAACCCTTCAACGCCCTGGACCTGGCCGCTGTGGCCTGGCTCGAAGCCTTGCTGCGCGGCCAGTTGCTGCGCGGCGGCACCGTGGTGCTGACCAGCCACCAGGACGCGCTCCTGCCCGGTCTGGCGCAAGAGGTGCTGGCGCTGTGAGCCTGACTGTAGCGTCAAGCCCGGGCAGGGTTGCGGCACTGGAGGCGCCGCCCCCCAGCCTGTGGGAGGGCCTGGTCGGCATCCTCGGGCGTGACCTGCGCCTGGCTTTGCGCCGCCGCGCCGACACGCTGACGGCGCTGATGTTCTTTGTCATGGTGGTCAGCCTTTTTCCGCTGGGGGTCGGGCCCGAACCGGCACTGCTCAAGAGCATGGCGCCCGGGGTGCTCTGGGTTGCTGCGCTGCTGGCCTCGGTGCTGTCGCTGGCGCGGCTTTTTTCGGATGACCACGCTGACGGCACGCTCGAGCAGTTGCTACTCTCGGCCCACCCGCTGGGCTGGCTGGTGTTGGGCAAGGTGGCCGCGCACTGGCTCTGCTCGGGTTTGTTGCTGGCGCTGATCTCGCCCTTGCTGTCTTTGCAGTTTGGCCTGCCGGCGGCGAGTGCGGCGGTGCTTTTTTTGTCGCTGTTGCTGGGCACGCCGGTGCTCAGCCTGATTGGGGCGGTAGGCGCGGCCTTGACGGTGGGCTTGCGCGGCGCCGGCCTGTTAGCCTCGCTGCTGACCTTGCCTTTGTACATTCCGGTGCTGGTTTTTGGTGCTGGCGCCGTGGAGGCGCAGCAGGCGGGGCTGGGGGTTGCCGCGCATTTTTCCTTGCTCGGTGCCATGCTCTTGCTGAGCCTGGTGGGCGCGCCGCTGGTGGCCGCCGCCGCCCTGCGAATTTCGATGGAGTGATGGCCAGCCGTGAATACCGCCCTCAATAGCTTGTTGTTTCGCTACGCGTCGCCGCAGCGCTTTTATCCGCTGGCTGGCCGCCTGCAAATGGGCTCGGGTGTGGCCGCCGTGCTGCTGGCGGCGCTGGGCCTGTACCTTGGCTTGTGGCTGGCACCTACCGATGCGCAGCAGGGCGAGGCCTACCGGATCATCTTTGTGCACGTGCCTGCCGCCTGGATGTCGATGTTTATTTACGTGGTGATGGCGGCCTGGGCCGGGGCCGGGCTGGTGCTCAATTCGCGGCTGTCGTCGATGATGGCTTGCGCCCTGGCGCCCACCGGGGCCTGGATGACGTTTCTGGCGCTCTGGACGGGCGCGCTCTGGGGCAAGCCCACCTGGGGCGCCTGGTGGGTTTGGGATGCGCGCCTGACTTCCGAGCTGGTGCTGCTGTTTCTCTACATCGGCTTCATGGCTTTGCACAACGCCATTGATGACCCGCGCCGGGCCGACCGCGCGGCCGGCCTGCTGGCCCTGGTGGGCGTGGTCAACGTGCCCATCATTTATTTTTCGGTGCAGTGGTGGAACACCTTGCACCAGGGCGCGTCAATCAGCGTCAGCCGCGGCGCCAGCATGGCCACGCCCATGCTGCTGGGCATGCTGGTCATGGCGCTGGCTTTTTGGGCTTACGCGATCGCCGTGGCGCTGATGCGGGTGCGCCTGATCATGCTCGAGCGCGAACGCCACGCGCCCTGGGCGCAGGCAGAACTGACAAGGCTTTGACGACCATGGACTGGACGCTTTTTTTCATGCGCAACGGCTACGGCCTGTACATCTGGGGCTCGATCGGCATGTGCGCGGTCGTCTTCGTCGCCGAAGTGCTGGCGCTGCGCGCCCGGCGCCGTGCGCTGCAAGGGCGCGTTGCACAAATGCATCAAACGCCGCAAACGCCGCAAATGCCGGCGGCGCATCCTTCCGCGCAGTTCAGGGCCGAACCATGAAAGCGCGTCACCAAAGACTGCTGCTGATCGGCGCGGTGCTGCTGGCCTTGTCGGCTGCCACGGCGCTGGTGCTCAATGCCTTTAACA
>CAIMVC010000095.1 GCA_903844825.1 uncultured Burkholderiales bacterium
GACAACCTGAAAGCCGCAGTGGCTGGCGAAACCCATGAGTACACCGATATGTACCCTGGCATGGCCAAAACCGCACGCGACGAAGGCCACGACGAAATCGCCGATTGGTTCGAAACCCTGGCCAAGGCTGAGCGTTCACACGCCAACCGTTACGCCAAGGCTTTGACCGAACTGGTGGATTGATACCCATCTGAGCACGGCCGCTGCCCACAAGGCGGCAGGCCGTTCGCCACGTGGCGCCGGCATGGCGCCCGTGGCGGTTTCAGAAAGAACTGGCCCTTCAGTTCTTTCCCAAACCCCCTTTACAAGTCCAGCGCCTGGACGAAAGAGTCAACACCATGGCAACAGAAGGCAATCTCAAGGCGCCCACGCGCCACGCGATCGACTGGAAGAACCCGGACTACTACAACGAAGACAAAGTGTTCCACGAAATGGAACGCATCTTCGACATCTGTCACGGTTGCCGGCGCTGCGTCAGTTTGTGTGGGTCCTTTCCGACCTTGTTTGACCTGGTCGATGAAAGCAAGACCGGCGAGGTCGACGGGGTGGACAAGAAAGACTACTGGAAGGTGGTCGATCAGTGCTACATGTGCGATCTGTGCTACTTGACCAAGTGCCCTTATGTGCCGCCGCACGAGTTCAATCTGGACTTTCCTCACACCATGCTGCAGGCCAAGGCGATCAAGTTCAAAAAAGGCGAAGTCGGTGCGGCCGAAAAGTTTCTGGCTTCGACCGATGTGCACGGAAAATTTGCTGGTATTCCGATCGTGGTGCAGGTTGCCAACGCCGTCAACAAGACCCGGCCGGCACGGGCCCTGATGGAAAAAGTGCTGGGCGTCGACAAGGATGCCTGGTTGCCCGAGCTGGCCACCCAGACCTTTCGCTCTGGCGCGCTGGCCTCACCGCCGCACCCGGTCAAGGACGGCGTCAAGACCCCCGGCAAGGTGGTGATTTATTCCACCTGCTACGTCAACTACAACGAGCCCGGCATTGGGCACGACCTGCTCAAGGTGCTGGACCATAACGAAGTGCCCTATGTGCTGGTCAGCAAGGAGAAGTGCTGCGGCATGCCCAAGCTCGAACTCGGCGACCTCGACGCGGTCAATGACAGCAAGGAAGCCAATATCCCCGTGCTCGCCAGGTACGCTCGGGAGGGCTACGCCATCTTGAGCGCCGTCCCCAGCTGCACCCTGATGTTCAAGCAGGAAATTCCCCTGATGTACCCCGACGATGCCGAGGTGCAACTGGTCAAGAAGCACATGTGGGACCCGTTCGAGTACCTCATGGCGCGCAAGCGTGACGGCCTGCTCAAGGTCGACTTCAGCGAACCGCTGGGCAAGATCAGCTACCAGATCCCCTGCCATGGCCGGGTGCAGAACATCGGCAAGAAAACCGAAGAAATGCTCAAGATGGTGCCGGGCACCAGTGTGCACACACACGAGCGCTGCTCGGGCCACGCCGGCACTTTTGGCGTGAAGGTGCCTTACCACCAGCAGGCCATGAAGATCGGCAAGCCGCTCTTCAAAGCCATGGCCAACCACAAGGATGGTGGTTTGCCCGATGTGATCAGCAGCGACTGCCCGCTGGGCGGCCACCACATCGCGCAAGGCTTCGAGGTCAACCACCTGGGCGCACCGCCGCAAAAGCATCCCTTGACCTTGATTCGCATCGCTTACGGCCTGAAATAAGTAGCAGGGTCATCGGCAGTACGCCGGCAACCCCCACCCCAAACAAGGAGTTCCCATGCAAGTTACCGGAAAAATCACCCGCGACAGCCTCATGACACTGGAGGCCTACAGCAAGTTTCGCAAAGAGCACAAGGCCGAGGTGATGGCGCACCGCCAGCTGCGCAGCGTGCACCTGGGCGAGCACATCAACCTGCAGTTTGAAAGCGAAACCAGCATCCGCTACCAGATCCAGGAAATGCTGCGCATCGAAAAAATCTTTGAAGAAGAAGGCATTGAGCAGGAGATCGAGGCCTATGCCCCCCTGATGCCCGATGGCAGCAACTGGAAAGCCACCATGCTGATCGAGTACCCCGACGTCAACGAGCGCAAGCGCGAACTGGCCCGGCTCATCGGCGTGGAAGACCGTATTTTTGTGGAGGTCGAGGGGCATGCGCGCGTCTACGCGATTGCCGACGAAGACATGGACCGCGAGAACGACGAGAAAACATCGGCCGTTCACTTCGTGCGCTTTGAGCTCAACCCACTCTTCTTATTTTAGCCCATTTTTCTGAATTTCTATGCAACTGAGAGCTTTTGAAGTCTTCTAAGGAAATGCTTGTATTTAAATCTTAGTCA